>JBEVKW010000266.1:0-13805 GCA_040509495.1 Chitinophagaceae bacterium
CCTTTGCGATTGTCTTAGCGTTCTCTGCGTTACTTTCTACATCATTTAGTGCCGGCCCTAAAAAAAGCCCGGTTCCGCAACAAGGAACCGGGCTCATCATCGATTACATAAAGCCTGTCAATTTCAAAACCAATCTTCGTTTTTATTGCTGATAGATACTGTTGCCGCTTTTTTTATACATGCGAGGGAGTAAAACCATCTTCTCCCGGCTCAAACTCTTCTGTCATTTGTTCATCGATCGATTTACCTTTTTTGTTCCTGTTCATCCGCGTTACGATCTTATCGAATACAGAATACATCACAGGCACCACTACAAGCGTCAGGAACAGTGAGCTGATCAGTCCGCCGATGATCACCCATGCAAGACCGTTCTTCCATTCTGCGCCAGCACCTTTTGCGATAGCGATGGGCAGCATGCCGATCACCATGGCAATGGTGGTCATCAGGATCGGACGCAAACGCGCATGGTTTGCATCAATGAGCGCCTGGTAAGTACTTGCACCTTCTGCTTTGCGTTGATTGGTGAAGTCGACCAGGATGATCGCATTCTTCGCCACCAATCCGATCAGCATGATCAATCCGAGAATGGTAAACAGGTTAAGCGAGTTGTTCGTCAATGCCAGCGCAAGGAATGCACCGATGATCGCCAGCGGGATCGAAAACAACACCACAAACGGATACACGAAACTGTTATACAACGCCACCATGATCAGGTATACCAGTACGATCGCTGCCAGCAAAGCAATTCCCATCGAACCAAAACCTTCACTCTGGTTTTCCATATCACCGCTCCATACATAGCTCACACCGGTTGGCCGCGGCAGCTTGTCAAACAATGCCTGCCATTCAGTAGCTACAGTACCCGAAGGTCTGCCAACGCTTTGCGCTTCGATCGTTACCGAAGTACTCTTATCGCGGCGTTCCAACTGGCTTGGCCCGCTTGCTTCCTTCACCACAGCAAATTGAGATAAACGAACCTGTTGTCCCTGATCATTGATAAAAATGAGATTACTTACATCACCAATATTCTGCCGGTTGAATTTTTCATAGCGGATATTGATATCATATTCATATTCTCCCTGGCGGAACTTACCATCTGTATTCCCACTGAAAGCAGTTTGCATCGTGCTACCCACGGTAGATAATGACAACCCCAGAGAGGCCATCTTATCACGGTCGACCTGTACGTTGATCTCCGGATTACCCGCTTCAACAGACAAACGCATTTCTGTTGCGCCGGGGATCTTCTTCAGTTCTGCCATTGCTGAATTCGCAAAACGCATCACGCTATCCAATTCGGGGCCGGTTACAACTAACGCTAACGGTGCCTGTTCTGCCGTACCAAGAATACTCACTGGTACAGTTTTCACCTTTGCACCAACCAGTACTTTTTGCAGTTCCCGTTTGATCTTCACCGCGTAAATATTCGACTCATCTTCCCGCTCCGTTTTAGGCACCATCTGCACGGTGATCTCGGATTTATAGGCGGTGCTTTGAGTACCGCCGGTCCCACCATCGCTACTTTGACCGATGGTGGAGATCAGCTTTGTGATCTCTGGCTTATGCTTCAGGTATTCTTCTGCACGACGGGTCATTTGATTGGTTTGTTCTATCGAAGCGTCTTTGGGCAATTCGATCTGAACAAGGAACTCGCCACGATCTGTTTTGGCAAAAAACTCTGCACCGATAAAGCCGGCGCCAACCAGTGCAAACGATCCGAAGAACAGCACCAGCATAGCAACAAGAGTTGTTTTCTTATGACCAAGACACCATTTCAAAATACCGGTGATCCAGTTGGTGAAGTTGTCAAGACCGCGCTCAAATGCAAGAATGATCCTTCCAAAGATAGTTTTCCCGGTGATCTTCTCCAGCTTACCAAAACGCGATGAAAGCCATGGAACGATCGTAAAGGAACTTAATAATGAAAGAAGCGTTGCAATGGAAACCGTCACACAAAACTGCTTCAGGATATCTGCGGCAAGCCCTGTACTCAGCGCGATCGGGATAAATACTACCACGATCACTAGTGTGATAGAGGTTACAGTAAACCCGATCTCCTTTGTTGCATCATACGCAGCACGAACACGGTTCTTTCCCATCTCCATGTGCCGGTAAATATTTTCCAGTACTACGATCGCATCATCCACCAGGATCCCAACCACGAGCGATAACGCAAGCAGCGACATCAGGTTGAGCGAATAACCAAGCAACTGCATTCCAATGAACGTCGCGATCAGTGAAGCCGGGATGGCTACCATTACGATCAACGCATTCCGGATACTGTGCAGAAAGAACAACATTACGAATGCCACAAGAACGATCGCAAGGATCAGGTCATGGATCACTGCATCAGCAGACTGAAGCGTATACACAGAACTATCACTGGCAATATCGATCTTCAGACCGGCGCTGGAATAATCTTTTTGCAGTTTCTCAATGCTGGCAGTGATCTGCTCGCTCACCGATACAGCATTCGCATCAGACTGTTTGATCACCTGTAAGGCGATCGAACTTTGCTGATTTACGCGGGCGAGTTTCTCGACATCCTTTTGCGTATCCTGAACGTCGGCAACATCCCTCAGCCGGACCTGTGAGCCATTCTTTGTAAGAATAACGAGGTTACGTAGTTCTTCAACATTCTTATATTTTCCGGCAAGACGGATCAGGATATCCTGCTCACGCGTTTGCACACTACCCGTCGGGAAGTCAAGGTTCGATGTAAGAATGATATTCTGCAACTGACCCAGCGAAAGACCAAAGCCCTGCAGCTTCGTGGCATCGATATTCACCTGGATCTCCCTTTCCTGGCCACCGATCAGGTTTACCTGTGCAACGCCCTGTACACGGGATAATACCGGTGCAATGCGTTTGTCCATCAGGTCAAAGAAGGCCGCTTCGTCCATTTTTCCCGAAGCTGATAAGGTCATGATGGGAAGATCATCCAGTGAGAATTTATTGAGCGATGGAGGATCCACATCATCCGGCAGATCGCCGAGGATGGCATTTACCTTCCGCTGCGCATCATTCAATGCATAATCAACATCCGATCCGCTGTTAAGCGTGATCGTGATGATGGAGAGACTTTCGAATGATTTTGTCTCAAGTTTTTTGATATTCTCCATTGAAGACACCGCGTCTTCGATCTTTTTTGATACAGTGTTTTCTACTTCACTCGGTGAAGCGCCGGGGTATATCGTTGTAACCGATACAACGGAGGGAGAGAACTTGGGAAGCAACTCATAGTTCAGCGAAGTGTAACTAAGTATGCCGCCCAGTATCAGTATGGTGAACAGCACGATCACAAGTGTCGGCCGCTTTATCGATACTTCTGCTATTTTCATGAATCTCTTTTTTTGTAAATGGCCGTGTTATTTCACAATTGATACTTTCGTGCCTTCATTGAGGTTGATCTGCCCGCTGGTGATCACGGACTCTCCTTCAGCAAGCCCTTGCAAAACTTCCACCTGATCTCCCATCACACGACCGGCAATGACCTTTTTAAGTGAAGCTGAACTATCTTTCCCGACAACGAAAAGCTGGTTACTGCTTACGCTTCCGACAAATGATGAACGCGGGATGGTGATCACAGGAGCCTGTGAAGGAAAGCTGAAGATCGCTGTTGCATACATACCTGCTTTTACAAGATTGCCGGGGTTGGCCGCCAGTTCAACTTCGATCGGAAAACTTAATGTAGCATCTGCCTTTGGAGCGATGAAGGTGACTTTACCGGTAAATTCTTTATCCGGAAATACGCTTACATGTATGTTTACTTTATCTCCTTCTTTTAATTGCGCCACCTGTCCTTCGTTTACAGTAGCTTGCAGTTTCAGGCGGGAAACATCTACCAGTTCGAACAACTCTGTCCCGGGAGCCACTACAGCTCCTGGCTCGATGAGACGTTTATTGACAATGCCATTGATGGATGAGCGAACATAAGTATCTCCCACTTTTATCTTTGCCTGGGCAAGTTTTGCTTCGGCATTGCTGAGGGCTAATATTGCCTGGTCCACCTGCTGCTGTGTTACACCGCCAGTTTTGAACGCATTTTCATAACGTTCCCTGTCTTTCTGTGCAACCTGGTAAGCAGCCTGCGCGCTTTCCACATCTACATTCAATTGATCAGCTTTGATGATAGCAAGGGTCTGTCCTTTACTTACACGACTGCCTTCATCCACCAGCACTTGTGTAACCCGTCCTGAGTTCTCAGAAGAAAAGTTCAATTGTTGCGAAGGAATGAAATTGCCGTTAGCGGTAAAATCCTGCTGAAGCGGCTGTTTTTTTACCTCCACTACTCTTACAGCCACGCTACCATCAGCTTGCGCCACGATGGCTGTTTTCGCTTCATTTTCCTTTTTATTACTGACCAGTACCGACCCGATAGCGAAGCCGGCGGCTGCAATGATCACGATCGTTAAAACGATCCTTACCAATTTCTTTTTGTTCATATAATTTAAGTTGCAGTATAAACGGTTGTTGTTTGTTGTATCCTATTGAGCTGAGCCCAGCAGGGTTTTTAACTGTCCCTGCGCTTTTAATAACTGGATCTGTGCGATCCGGTAATCAAGCAATGCGGACGAATAGTTGTTTTGGGATTCTGTCATCTCATTTTCTGAATTGATCAGATCCGTCAGGCTGGCCAATCCCTGGTTATAGTTATTCATCACGTTGAAATAAACTTCTTTAGCAAGGGCGGCATTCTCTTCCTGTGTTTTCAGGATAAGTTGATTATTGGTGATCTGCATTTTCGCATTTTCGAAATCTTTATTCAGCGATAAAGACATTTTCGAAAGATCTTCGTTCAGTTTGCGGATGCTGACGTCTGCTTTGCGCACACGTGCACGTGAAGCAAATCCGTTAAAGATGGGGATCTTTAATGTAAGCCCCATTGAAGCATAGTCGAACCAGTTCACTCCCTGACTCGTTCCCTTAAACAAAGGAAACCTGTTGCCAAGTCCCTGGTAAGAATAGTTACCAGAAAGCGAAAGGCTTGGATAGTATTCAGCTTTGTAGGCCTCTTTCTGGAACTCCAGCAATTTTGCCTGCTGGGTAAGAGTGCGGTATTCCAGTCGCGTGCCGATCTGAAAATCTGCATCTGCCGCGGCACCGAGTGCGTCAGCTGATCTGTCTTTTGCAGGGATGACAACAGGCAGCTGGATCGGCATTCCCATTGCAAACTTCAATTCGTTCTCTGCAAGGATCACCTGGTTCAATAACTGCTGCCGTTGCGTGTGCAGGTTCGACAGGTTCACTTTCGTACGATCCACGTCAATTCGTTTGGCGAGTCCGTTTTCAAACTGACCGGTGATGATATCGCGGACGCGGGTGGTGTTTTTGATATTACTGTCAACGACTGCGATCTTCTGCCGTTGGATCAGGATCTGGTAGTAGAGAGACGCCACATTTTCTATTACCTGCTCTTCGGTGAGCTGTGCCTGCAGGCGGTAGTACTCCTGTGTTGACTTTGCGGCTTTCAACCCGGTGAACACGGATTTATCAAACAGTGCCTGTGATACGTTCACACCTGCATTCGCGTTCCATTTCTGGCCGAATGCTACAAGTAATGTAGTACCGGGCTGACCAACAAAATCGCCGGGAAGTGCGCTTTGCTGCAGGATCGGATTGTAGTTCAGGGAGGCGCTGCCACTCACCTGGGGAAGCGCCCCGGATCTTACTTCTTCAATTTCATAACCGGCATTTTCCTGGTCGAGACGTGCCTTACGCGCATCCTGGTTTGCTTTCAGGGCATACTGCAAGGCTTTTTGCAAGGAGAGTTCTTCATCGGGCTGCTGGGCTTTAACGCCGGTTGTGATGAATACACCACACAGTATCAGCGTAAGCCATTTCACACCTGCCTTTGTGAAGGGATTTGTTTGTTTCATATTATAGATCAGATCAGTTTTCAAGAGTAATTGCAGACAATTGGCGTTCCACCATAGCGCGGCCGGATGGCCCGCAGAGCCCGAATAAGAAATGAGAGACGAAATAGTTCTTGACGGATAGCGCTGAAAAATGCTGATTCCGTTTTCCAATAACTGCACAGCAGTTATCCATCATGAACAGTGCGTTTTCAACAAGAAGCCTGCTATCCCAGTTGCCTGAATAGAACTCTTCTTTTATGCCCCTGGAGAAATTCTTGTACAGAAAATCTTCAAGGATATGTTGTTTGAATTTCATGCATTGCTCATAAGCAGGATAACAGTAAGCCTGAAGATCCTGGAGGGAAGTTGATTGCCAGGTGATATTTGAGTCAATAATATCACTGGTCACACTTATAAACTCGCTGATCGCGTTAGCAGACGATTCCTCTGCATTCCTGATCGATTCAGTGAGTCTGTCAATGTTCAACTGGATCACTTCGTTAAGCAGGCTGGCCTTGTCGGTAAAATGGGTATAGATCGTTTTCTTGGAGATCCCCAGGGATTTGGTAAGCTCATCCAGACCTGTATTGCGTACGCCGTGCCGGATCATCAAGTCCCGGGCTGCTGTCAGTATCACGTTTCTGTCTATCATTTCAACATTTTATTTCAACAATTTATTTTGACATTTTTGTCAATTACCAGGCAAAAAAAACAGCTATTTAAATAGCATTTCCAAAATCAGCTCGCGTCTTTCCTTGAGCAGTTTTTTATATTGTTTATCATTCTGATCGAATGCCAGCTGGTACATACCGCGGAAGGTGATCGGGTGCCCCATCAGTGAAGTAAGCGTAAGGAAGAAGTGTATTGCGCTGCCCGCCCTGATCGATCCTTTCCTGCGTTCCTTATCTACCTCTTTCAGGAAATGAGCGATCTTCTCACGCATTTCCCGGTTATGGGCCTGTTTATCTGACCCTTCCGATACATCCTTTATACTGGTGATCGTATAAATATCCATGAACGGAAAATCGAATACAGACTCCAGCAATTCATCGATCATTAATCCGATCTTTTCCCTGAACGGAAGATCCTGCTCAAAAAGGCGTCCCATGCGCTCCTCTATCTGCTGGCGGGCGTCTTTCAAAACAAGCTCGAACAAATGATCTCTCGAGCGGAAATAATAATTCACCAGCGTCCTGTTCACTCCGGCAGCATCGGCAATCTCCTGGGTGGTCGCCCTGAATTTGCCCTCCGCAAAAAATAACTTTTTTGCGGTTGCTTTGATCAACTCCTCAGTCTGGCTATCGCGGATCGGCATAGGTGATTAACAAAATTGTCAAACAAAAATAATAAACAAAGCTGATCCTCCAAACGCTGGTTTGGGAAGAGCCTGGTTTATTCCCACTCGTTCTGACTCCATTGCTGTAAAAAATATTATGAATCAACGACTAACGGCTTGTGTCCGGTCACGAAAAAATATTTCATAAACTATATTTGCTTTATGCAAAACCTGTTTCCCATCTCCTATTCTACCTTATCACCTGATGCACTTGCAGCATTTATCAGTCAGCAGTATGACCTGCCCACTGCCAGTTGCCGCTTCCTGGTCCGGGGTGTGGGGGATACTTACCTGGTTGAAGCCGGTAAGTCAACATTCATTTTCCGGGTATATCGTTCGGGTCATCGCGGTCACGGAGCGATAGATGGAGAAACGACATTGTTGAAAGCGCTTCATGAGGACGGCGTATCGGTCTCCTATCCTATTGCAGATAAACACGCAAACCTGATCCAGTCTTTCAACGCTGCTGAAGGGAACCGGTATGGCGCGCTGTTCAGTTTTGCTGCGGGGAAAGTGATTCCTGCGCCAAATGACGCACAACTGCGGAGCCTGGGCCATGAGATCGCGAAATTCCACAACGTTTCTTCCTCTATCACCCTCACTGGTGTTACAAGGAAATTTGATCTTCAAACCACATTGTTCGATCCGCTGGAAAGAACACGCAGTTACTTTTTGAATGACCAGGAGGGATATGAGTGGCTGAAAAATATGACTGGAAGAATTAAGGCTGCATTGGACAAACTAGATACCTCCGGATTTTCTTCCGGGTATTGCCATTTTGATTTTTTACCGAAGAATTTCCATTTTGACGGAGATAAAGTAACGCTCTTCGATTTTGATTTTCTCGGGTTTGGTTGGCTGGTAAACGATCTGATGACTTTCTGGACGCATCTTCAGATGGACCAGCAATTCAACCGTATCACGAAAGAAAGAGCAGAAGACAGTTTCCGGATATTGATCGGAGCCTATCGTGAGATCCGCCCGCTCACTGATGATGAGCTAGGAGCCATTCCTTACCTGGCTTTGGGTTTTTGGCTGTTCTATATGGAGTTTCATGCTACACATGATCAGTTCTTTCCATTGATCGCGGAACCTGCGATGTTGAAAATGCGGATAGCATTTGTACGGCAGTTGATCGAGAGAAACTGGCCGCAGGAATAGGCGATCCGGTCACCGGGGCATGGAAGGAACGCGGCAAACGCAACGATACGCAACGGACGCGGCGAAAGAGCCATCGTTAATATTGTATTTCGCCGCGCCCGCCGCGTATCGCTGCGATCCGCCGCGTTACGCTTACGCCAGGAAAATATAAAGATCATCAAACCCGGCGGAATATCTCAACCTACGTTTGCTTCCAGATCCAACCCATGCTCCTTCGCTGTCTCCTTAGCAATTTCATATCCTGCATCGGCGTGGCGTATCACTCCCATTCCGGGATCGTTACGCAATACGCGTTGCAATCTTGCGGCAGCTTCCTTTGTTCCATCTGCAACGATCACCATGCCTGCGTGAATGCTGTATCCCATCCCAACACCTCCGCCATGATGTAAACTTACCCAGCTCGCACCACCTGCCGTATTTACCAGCGCGTTCAGCAAAGGCCAGTCTGCCACTGCATCACTACCATCCTTCATCGCTTCCGTCTCACGGTTAGGGCTTGCTACCGAGCCGGTATCGAGATGATCCCGTCCTATAACGATGGGCGCTTTTACCTTACCCGAACTAACGAGTTCATTAAATGCCAGCCCTGCTTTTTCTCTTTCTCCTTGTCCTAACCAGCAGATTCGCGCGGGCAATCCCTGGAATGCGATCTTCTCTTTAGCGAGCCGAAGCCAGCGTTGCAATCCCGCATTCTCCGGAAACAGCTCTGCGATCACTTTGTCTGTAACAGCGATGTCATTAGGGTCACCGCTCAAAGCCGCCCAGCGGAACGGTCCTTTGCCTTCGCAAAATAATGGGCGGATATATGCCGGAACAAATCCCGGAAAGTCAAATGCATTCTCCACGCCTTTTTCTTTTGCGCGTGCGCGGATATTATTGCCGTAATCAAAAGTGATCGCACCTTTCTGCTGCAGCTCCAGCATAAGCTGAACATGCCGCACCATCGAGTTATAAGCATTGGCAACGTATTCATCCGGATTCGCAGTGCGCATTTGTTTAGCCTGTTCATAGCTAAGCTCATGCGGCCAGTATCCGATCAGCGGATCGTGGGCCGATGTCTGATCAGTCAGCGTATCAGGGATGATATTTCGCTCCACCAGTCTTTCCAGCAGATGAACTGCATTGCATAATACACCAATAGAAACCGTCACCCCGGCTGCTTTTGCTTCGAGCGCACGATCGATGGCACGATCGATATCCGTGATCTTTTCATCGAGGTATCTTGTTTCAAGACGTTTGTCTATTCTCCATTCTTCTACTTCTGCAATCAGCGCTACCCCCTCATTCATGGTAATCGCCAATGGCTGAGCCCCACCCATGCCGCCAAGTCCCGCAGTTACATTCAACGTTCCTCTTAATGTACCGCCAAAATGTTTTGTTGCCGCTGCAGCATAGGTCTCATACGTGCCCTGTACAATCCCCTGGCTGCCGATATAGATCCATGACCCCGCGGTCATCTGTCCATACATCATCAATCCCTTCTTTTCCAACTCATCAAAATGCTGCCAGTTGGCCCAGTTTGGAACCAGTTGTGAATTACTGATCAGCACCCGCGGCGCATCAGGATGCGTTTTCAGGATTCCGACTGGCTTACCGCTTTGCACAAGCAGGCTTTCATCATTCTCCAGGATCTTTAACCCTTTGATGATCTTATCCAATGCATCAAAATTACGGGCAGCCTTTCCCCTGCCTCCATAGACGATCAGTTCCTCCGGCCGTTCAGCCACTTCGGGATCAAGATTATTCAAAAGCATACGCAGTGCGGCTTCCTGCACCCAGCCTTTACAGTTCAGTTGGCTTCCTGTAGGCGTTTTATATTTTATCGGGTCGTAAGGCATGACAATTCGTTTATCGTGATTAAATTGTTGTCTGCAATGTAAGGCATTTTCTTTTTTGAGAAAGACTGTACCAACAGCCTGGCGCGCACTCAATACGATTCATTAAACCAAACAAAGTCTATGAAATTTTTCCTCCTGCTCATTCTCTTATTCCTGGTCAAAACAGGAATTTCCCAGAAACAGGCCTCTATTTCTTTTGAAAAATGGATCAGCCTGCGATCTGCAGGAAGTCCACAGATCTCTCCCGACGGGAAAACCGTGATCTACTCAGTGAACAGCACTGACTGGTCCAGCAATGCCTACGACAGCGAGATCTGGATGGCCAAGGAAAACGAAGAGCCTGTTCAGCTTACGCGCACCGCGAAAGGGAGCAGTTTTGCTGCAAGATTCTCACCCGACAGTCGCTTTATCAGCTTCCTGGCTGACCGGGGAGATAAAACCCAGTTATATATCATCGCTGTCAAAGGTGGTGAAGCATTGCAGGTAACAAAAGATGAAGATGGCATCAGCAGCTATGAGTGGAGCCCGGATGGTAAACAAATTGCTTATCTCAAAACAGAACCTGAAAGTAAAGATGATAAATCGATCAAAGAACGTTACGGTGCATTTGGTATTGAAGGAGAAGAATTCAGGCAAAGCCATTTGTGGCTGCTGAACTTTAATCATGACTCAGTACTACTGGCAGGACAATTACCTTGCTACGCCGCAAAAGACACGGCGAACACAGCAGTATCCGGCAGCCAGATCTGCTTCTCTTTACCCAAAGCAACAAGACTGACCGAAGGGAATTTTACCGTTACCGGTTTTTCATGGCGTCCCGATGGAAAGCAGATCGCTTTCAACCGGCAGAAAGATCCTTTGATCAACTCAAGCATCACCGCCGATATTGCATTGCTGGATGTTACTGCCAAAACGATCAGGATCGTCGTTAATACCCCAGTGTCAGAGTTCTTCGGAAGATGGAAGCCGGATGGTTCAGCATTCGTATACAGTTCGTCAAATGCTGATACCACTTCATTCTATTACCTGAATAACCGCGTACTGGTGTATGATATGACCACCGGCAACAGCAAGGAGATCGCAGCGAGTATTGATGAGAACAAATCGATCATCAGCTGGAGCAACCAGGGCCTTGTGATCAGTGTAACACAACAGGCAAAACAAAAACTGTACATCGCAGATCCTTCAGACAATAAAGTAACGCCGATTGACATACCTCTCGACCTGGTGAACAGTGCAGACTTCTGCAAAACAAGTAATGCCATGGTGTTCACCGGCCGCAATTATGCAGATCTGTCGGAAGTGTTCTGGCTGCAACCCGGACAACCAATGAAAAAGATCACATCGGTAAATGATCAGATCAAAGGATGGAATGTGCCTGTTAACGAATTGGTGCAATGGAAAAGTAAGGATGGAACAATGATCGAAGGTGTATTACTCAAGCCGGCGAATTTCGACAGGAACAGGAAATACCCTTTGCTGGTAGTGATCCACGGCGGACCGACGGGCATCGATCTGCCCGAACCTACGCCAACCTATGTATATCCGATAATGCAATGGATCGAAAAAGGCGCCGTTGTATTGCGGGTCAATTACCGTGGCAGCGCCGGTTATGGCGAAAAATTCAGATCGCTTAACGTGCGCAACCTCGGCGTCGGAGATATGTGGGATGTAATGAGTGGTGTGGACTTTCTTCAAAAACAGGGATTCGTGGATACATCCCGGATGGGCTGTATGGGCTGGAGCCAGGGAGGTTATATCTCCGCATTCCTTACCACAAACACAACTGCATTCAAGGCCATTTCGGTTGGAGCAGGCATTTCTAACTGGGTGACATACTATGTGAACACAGACATCACACCATTTACCCGTCAGTACCTCAAAGCCGATCCATGGAAGGATATGAACGTGTATCTGAAAACGTCACCCATGACCAATATCACTAAAGCCCGTACGCCAACACTGATCCAGCATGGAGAGTTCGATAAACGCGTTCCCCTCCCCAATGCCTATGAACTTTACCGTGGCTTGCAGGACCGGAATATCCCCTCAAAACTCATCGTATATAAAGGCTTTGGCCATGGCATTACCAAACCCAAAGAACGACTCGCCGCTATCTGGCACAACTGGGAATGGTTTAACAGGTATGTGTTTGGGGAGGTGGAGGAGATGCCGAGGTGAGGTTTCCGAGGTTTGAGAGATTTCATAGGTTTTAGCGGATCCAAACCTTCCAAGCCTCTCACTCCCCCTCCTTCCTCTTCAACCACCTGATCAGCCAGGGAAGCGTCAGACCCTGCCCCACCAGCGTGAAAAGCACAACCGCCACTGAAATAAAGATGATGGCATTTCTCATCGGGAAAAGAGTGCCATCCTGCAGGTGGGTAGGTAAGCCGATCGCGATGGCCAGCGATACAATGCCGCGCATACCTGACCAGGAGATGATCAGGCTGTTCTTAAAATCATACAGGGCATTCACGGTCACACGCGAATGCCCTTTTTTATAGGCGCGTTCAAGATTGACCTGCTGCATATACACTCTGAAGAAACGTAAAAGCAGCGCCGCGACGGTGATCGCTAATGCATACAGCGTATAAGGAAGAATGTGTTGAGGTTTGATGCTGCGCGCGATGTAGGGGAACTCCAGCCCTATCAGAATAAAGATCAACCCATTCAGCAGAAAGATGATGATCTCCCATATACTTTTTGACTGGGTCTTCATTTGCTCTGGCAATATTTTATTGCTGAAACGCGCAATGGAAAGTCCGAGTATCACTACCGCGATCACACCTGATACATTCAATTCTTCCGCAAGCCGGTAAGTCACGAAAGGCATTAGCAGCATAAAACTTATAGTGACCGTGTTGTTATGCTGCACCCGTTTGATGATAAATGACAGAAGCTTACCACAAACAAATCCAACCAGGAAGCCGCCCGCCATGAGGATGAGAAAATTAAGCGATGCCTTCCAGAATACAAACACCGATCCAGTAACAGCAGCAACAGCGAAACGATAGGCCACCAGCGCCGATGCATCATTGATCAGGCTTTCTCCTTCCAGGATCGTACTCGTTTTTTCCGATAGTCCAAGCCCTTTTGTAATGCTGATAGCAGCAACAGCGTCTGTAGCGGAAAGAATAGCACCAAGTACAAACGCAAGTGGCCAGGTCATACCCGGTATCAGATAATGTGCTACCACGGCAATTCCCGATGCCGTCAGAAAAACCAGTGAGATCGCCAGCGTACCGATCGTATTGCGGTGCGTTTTAAATTCCTGGAAAGAAATATTGAAAGCAGCATCATACAACAACGGCGGCAGGAAGATCAGAAAGATCACTTCAGGGTTTATTTCTATTTCCGGGATCGAAGGAATAAACCCAATCGCAATGCCCGCACAGATCAGCAGGATCGGATAAGGGATCTTCACCCGGTCAGCCATTGCCGACAAACCGATCATCACCGCCAGAATAAAAATAACAATACTATAGTTCTCCATTTAAGCACCGAATATAGCTGATTTCGTTGACCGTTGACCGTTGACCGTTGACCGTTGACCGTTGACCGTTGACCGTTGACCGTTGACCGTTGACCGTTGACCGTTGACCGTTGACCGTT
>JBEVKW010000267.1:0-17340 GCA_040509495.1 Chitinophagaceae bacterium
CTACGCCACGATAATTTTGTAACGCCTCCAGCCAGCGCTGGCCTTCCGGTCAACGAACAACGGTGACCGGGCAACGATTAACCGTCAACGAATTGTCCCTACCTTTGCACCTATGCAACGCTACGCCGCATCCCTTACACAATATAAGCGCCTTGTTACCAGGGAAGTAAAAATTGGAGACCTCTTGCTCGGAAACCTGAACCCGATCAGGGTACAGACAATGACCACAACCGATACCATGGATACGATCGCTACGGTGGAACAGTCCATCCGTTGTATCGAAGCCGGTGCTGAACTGGTCAGGATCACCGCACCGTCGAAAAAGGAAGCGGAGAACCTGCTGCTGATCAAAAACGAACTGCGGAAAAGGGGATACACTACGCCGTTGGTGGCGGATATCCATTTTACTCCCAATGCGGCCGAGATCGCGGCGCGGATCGTTGAGAAAGTAAGAGTGAATCCCGGAAACTATGTCGATAAGAAAAAGTTTGAACTGATAGAATATACCGACGCAGATTATGCGGAAGAGATCGACCGGATCCGCGAGCGGTTCACGCCACTCGTGAAGATCTGTAAAGAATACGGCACGGCAATGCGCATCGGAACCAACCATGGATCATTGAGCGATCGGATCATGAGCCGGTATGGTGACACTCCGGTCGGGATGGTGGAAAGCGCCATGGAATTTCTCCGGATCGCGCGGGCAGAGACCTATCATAATATTGTGCTGAGCATGAAGGCCAGCAATCCGCAGGTAATGGTACAGGCATATCGTCTGCTGGTGAAAACCATGTTTGAAGAGTTTGGTGAATGTTATCCGCTGCACCTGGGTGTAACGGAAGCGGGCGATGGCGAAGATGGTCGTATCAAAAGTGCGATCGGCATCGGATCATTGCTTGAAGATGGCCTCGGTGATACGATCCGCGTTTCCCTCACAGAAGATCCTGAACTCGAGATCCCTGTTTGCCAGGACCTCGTAAAACGATATACATCGGCAACAATTCCTGCAACCGAAGACCAGGAGATCAGGTTGCCTTATGATCCGTTCAATTATAAACGCAGGGAAACATTTGCGGTGAGTAATGTGGGCGGCAAGCAGGTGCCGGTTGTAATTGCAGATCTGAGCAAGATCGAAAGCATCACTCCTTCCCATCTGCAAAGTATTGGATATACTTATGATGAAGCCATGGATAAATGGCATATTGGTGATGCTGCGGCCGATTATATTTTCACGGGTAATCAATTGTTGAACTTTCATCTTCCGGGAACATTGAAAGTGATCGTTTATCCGGAAGCCTGGAAAGATGCGGCTGACCCGCTGAAGTATTACCCGATCTTCCAGGATAGCGGTTATGCGGACGCTGAATTTAAAAGCGATCAGTTGAATTTTGTAATGATTGATTGCAAGGGCCAGCCTGCACCCGGTGAGGAAGTGATCGCATATCCTTACCTTGACCCCTTATCAAATGATCCAACAGTGGTGATCTGCCTGAGCAGCACGGAGACGAATGCCATGCAGTGTATAAGAACAATGTTTGCCGCATTAATGGAAAAAAATATCAATAATCCTGTTGTGCTGATCACGGATAGTGGATTGCAAACACCGGATGAACACCTGATCCATTTCGCTGCAGAAACAGGCTCTTTGCTGCTCGATGGGTTTGGAGACGGCATTTGTCTCGGCTTCAATTCCCAGGCTCAGATGGAAAATATACAGGCGAAGGGCCGCACCTATCTGGAGGTAAAAGACATTTACCAGTTTACAAATAACACTGCCTTTTCGATCCTGCAGGCAACACGCACAAGGATCTCAAAAACAGAATATATCAGTTGCCCGAGTTGCGGCCGCACCTTATTTGACCTGCAGGAAACAACGGCCAGGATCCGTTCAAGAACAAACCACCTGAAAGGCGTGAAGATCGCCATCATGGGTTGTATAGTTAATGGTCCGGGAGAGATGGCTGATGCTGACTTTGGCTATGTAGGCTCTGGTCCGGGTAAGATCACGTTATACAAAGGCAAGGAAGTTGTAAAGAAAAATGTGAACAGTGAAGTGGCAGTGGATGAATTGATCGGTTTGTTGAGGGAGAATGATGCATGGGTTGAACCGGGTGAAAGTAAAAATTGAAAAGTCAAAAGTAAAAACAGGTGGCACACGCCCCTGATAAAGCAGGGTATTCCGATCTGACTTTGCAGTTGTATAATGAAAAGAAAGGATGGTTTCATATTGTTCCCCACAGTATTGGGTGTTCATTTGCTATCGTTAACTGCTCATTGGTCAATGGTGGAAATGATCACGAAGTGTTTGTTGATGCCTGTTCTCGCGATATGTTTCGTAACATGGGCGGGAGGTGTAACCAAACGTACTATTTCTATCTTACTTGCCTTACTGTTCTCATGGGGTGGTGATGTATTGCTGCTGTTTCAGGCGCGCAATAGTTTATTCTTTTTGTTAGGGCTTTCTTCATTTTTGATTGCGCACATCTTCTACATTGTTTTCTTTCATCGGATAAAAATGCGGGCGCAGATCAGGAGCCGTTTCTGGACGGTGCTGGTGGTGGCAGTTTATTATAGTGTGTTGATCGCGTTGTTGAACCCGTGGCTTGGTGAAATGCGATTGCCGGTGAGAGTGTATGGTCTGGTGATCAGCTTTATGTTTTTGCTGGCTTTGCACATGCTCTATCTTCGGGATAAGATAGCCGGCAGGCTAATGGTTGCCGGGGCTTTATTGTTTGTGGTCTCGGATTCTATTCTTGCGATCAATAAATTTTATCAGCCTGTACCTGCGGCTGGGTTGCTGATCATGCTCACCTATGGGCTGGCTCAATACTTACTTGTTAGAGGAGCTGTGAAGGCGCTGAATGTTGACCCGGATCTTTCCAGCAGAGCGGCGTAGTAGTATCGCAATGAACGCCAAGAAGCCCGCAGAGAACGCAAAGCCTTCTTCGCGCCCTTCGCGCCTCCTTAGCGTCCATTGCGATACTCCTACGCCACCCCCAAACAATAACAACAGTTCCTGTCAAGGCTCTTTTCCCCGGATATAACGATCGAAAAATTAATGTAAGATCCGAATTTGCTGCTGACATAAGGTTGTCACTCCCCGGTCCGAATTTTGGATAAGAAAACCAACATTTATGTGCAGGATCATTTCAGCATTGATATTTTCCCTTCTGTTCGCTGCCTTCGGCAGCGGCTGTTTCAATAACTCAAAAAAGAAAACTATGAAATTGAATGCAGGCATTATCACGACAAAACTGGAAGAATCAAAGAAGTTTTACCAGGAAGTATTGGGATTCGGGATCCGGTATGAATCTGACTGGTTTGTGTTGCTGCATACGCCAGACGGAAATGATGAGATCGCTTTTATGTTGCCCGACCAGGCATCACAGGCTGCTGTATTCAAACCTGTATTCGGAGGAAAGGGGGTGTTTCTTACCATTGAAGTAGAGGACGCCGATGCCGAATACAAACGCATCAAAGAACTGAAGATCCCGATAGAGGTAGAATTGAAAGACGAAGAATGGGGCGATCGCCACTTTGCGATCCTCGATCCAAACGGTATAGGCGTTGATATCGTAAAACATACGGCTGCTGAATAACGAAAGACTCAAACCGGCATACCCTGTTCCATGCGACCGAGTGTAGTTTCCTCTTTAGGTGTTAACTTGCAGGAAATCAAGAGCGACTTATGCGGACAGATTTCCTTGTGATCGGATCAGGCATTGCCGGCCTTACGTATGCCCTTAAGATGGCGAATCGTTATCCCGATAGAAAAGTGGTTGTAATTACAAAGGCTGCGGCAGATGAAACCAACACGAAATATGCCCAGGGCGGAGTGGCTGTAGTGAATGATCTCGAGAATGACAGTTTTGAAAAACATATAGAAGACACCCTCATTGCAGGTGATGGATTATGTAATAAAAATGTTGTGGAGATCGTGGTAAAGGAAGGGCCGGACCGAGTAAGAGAATTAATTGAATGGGGCGCCCAATTTGATAAGGAAAAGGATGGTGATTATAAACTGGGAAAAGAAGGAGGACATTCTGAATTCCGCATTATTCATCACAAGGATATCACAGGCTGGGAGATGGAGCGCGCATTGCTCGAAGCAGTTTCCCGGCAGTCAAACATCGAACTCATCAAGCATTGTTTCGTGGTGGACATCATCACCCAGCACCATCTCGGTTATCTTGTCACAAAAGCTTCCCCCGGTACAGAATGTTATGGTGTATACGCACTGAATCTGGTGACGAATCAGATTGAAAAGATCCTGGCGAAGATCACCTTGCTTGCAACAGGCGGTAATGGCCAGGTGTATCGTACTACAACAAATCCTTCGATTGCAACGGGTGATGGCGTAGCGATGGTTTACCGGGCAAAAGGAAGGATCGAAAATATGGAGTTCATCCAGTTTCACCCGACGGCTTTGTATGAGCCTGGCTTGCGCGGTCAGGCATTTCTGATCACGGAAGCCGTGAGAGGTGATGGCGGAATTCTGCGGAATAAAAATGGCGAAGCGTTTATGGAACGGTATGATGAACGCAAGGATCTGGCACCGCGTGATATCGTTGCCCGTGCAATAGATAGTGAGATGAAGAAAACGGGTACGGAACATGTATGGCTCGATTGCCGCCACTTCAGTAAAGAAAAGTTTATCGAACATTTCCCCAATATTTATCAGAAGTGTTTGTCGATCGGGATAGATATTACACAACACATGATCCCGGTGGCACCTGCAGCTCATTACAGTTGTGGTGGTATCAAGACAGATGAGTGGGGCCGTACGTCGGTGAATAACCTTTATGCATGCGGCGAATGCTCCAGCACAGGGTTACATGGTGCGAATCGTTTAGCAAGCAATTCACTGCTGGAAGCAATGGTGTTTGCGCATCGTTGTTATATCGATGTGATAGAGAAGATAAGCAGCATCGAATTCAATGAGGATATCCCTGACTGGAATGCGACGGGAACTTCACAGCCAAAGGAAATGATCCTTATCACGCAAAGTCTGAAAGAACTTCAGCAGGTAATGAGCGACTATGTGGGGATCGTAAGAAATAATATCCGTTTGCAACGGGCACTTAGCCGCCTCGACCTGCTCTGGCAGGAAACGGAGCAGCTTTACCAGGGTTCCGCAGTTTCCCCACAATTACTTGAATTGAGAAACCTGATCACCGTCGGCTACCTCGTTGTGAAAAGTGCCGCGTTCCGCAAAGAAAGCAGGGGTTTGCATTTTAACACGGATTATCCGTCGAAGAGTGAGTTGGTGCAGAATATCGTTATGTAGAACGTGAAGTTTGATACGCAAATTTAGGTACGCGAATTTCGCGAATTAGGGTCCGGTGATGAAAGGATTTTTTTGTTTCGGAGTCTAAATAAAGAAAATTTGCAGTTTAACCAGATTTGTGTGTTTTGGCTGTTTGCTCCGGAGACTGGTTTATCAATGCTTTAGGAGTTTAATTAGCGAAATTCGCGTTTCAAAATTCGCGTTATGTATTATGTTGTTTACGGCCTGCTATACGCGGTGTCTTTGCTGCCACTGAGGTTGCTGTTCCTTATCTCAGACCTCGCTTATTTTATACTTTATTACCTTGTTGGGTACAGGAAGCAGATCGTGATGGGTAACCTGGAGATTGCTTTTCCGGAGAAGAGTTTGGAGGAGCGAAAGAAGATCGCGAAAGATTTTTACCTGAATTTTACGGATACGTTCATTGAGACGATCAAGATGATCTCGATCAGTCCGAAGGAGCTCGCGCGCAGGGGGCATTGTGATGTGGATCATTTGAATGATCTGATCGCAAAGGGACGCAATATTCATATCATGGCGGGGCATCAATTCAACTGGGAATTTGCCAACCTGATGTATGCACGTTTATTGAAGATCCCATTTGTTGGAATTTACATGCCGGTCAACAATAAGGTTTTCGACAGGATCTTTTTCAAGTCAAGGTCACGTTACGGAACGATCATGGTTTCTGCCTGGGATTTCAAGAATAAAATGCATACTATTTTCAATCAGCAATATATCCTGGCGTTGGCGGCTGATCAGAATCCGGGTGTGCCGAATAAGGCATTCTGGCTGAAATTTTTTGGGAAGGCGGCACCGTTTGTGACGGGGCCCGGGAAGGGAGCGGTGAAGAATAATACGGCGGTGGTGTACGTGGGATTCCGGAAGATCAAGCGGGGCCATTATTCTTTTACGGCTGTCCCTCTTGCCGACAATGGAGCGGATCATACAGCGGAGGAGTTGACGTTGTTGTATAAGAAAGCACTGGAGGATGCCATCAGGAAGGATCCTTCGAATTATTTGTGGAGTCACCGGAGATGGAGGCATGAGTGGAAGGAGGATTATTCTCCGTTTATTGAATAGGAAGAGGGGTCAATCGAAAGATTGGCCCTTTTTGATTATAGAAAGTTTTCCAATGCACCGTGAAAACACCTTTCTTTAGGAGCTAAAATACCCTTGATAACAGCGGTTGGATTTGTGAGATTTGGATAATAAACAAGCCTCTTCACCTAAAAACTACTGTTATGAACAGCAAACTTCATTCGAGCCTGCTCCAGGCATTTCTTGTCTCCTGTATTTTATTGTACGCCTGTCAAAATTCCAAACCGAATAAGGATAAAAAAACAGTCGCTTTGGCCGAAACTAAAACATGCAAACTGGAAGAATGGATGAACCTGCAAGTAGAGGCTTATAAACAGGATATTGAGCATCGTCTTAATAGTCGATTTAAAGCAAAAAATGCAATAGCTCCTGTATTTGCACCAATCGGAACAGAGATGGGAGATCGCTTCGTTAATAATTATCAAACGACCTCCCAGCAGGTGCTTGGCCCGGAATACACTTATGCCGTTTCACTAAATGCTAAAGAAATCGCTTATCTCGCCAATTACCTATTTCTGCATAAAGAGGACGCATCTTTTAATCGGGGAATTCAATTCAGTTTTGCTAAATGCGACACCTGTCCTAATGAAAGAAATAAGGTTAAAAGGCTAACTCTGGTTGTGGGGGTAGCTCCGGGAAGTAAAGTTGTTGGCTCAACGGCACATCAAAAGATGCGTGCATTTGAGGAAATTTTTTTGAACGAAATATCGGGTAAAAAGGAGCCAGTTCCATTCTATGATGACTGGCACGAACTCTGGCCGTAAAAACCATCACCATGTTCTATATCACCTATGTTCTGGAAATCTCGGCTTTTTTAACAGGTCTGATCTTTTTACAACGCGTCAGACCTGTTATCTACCGCACCGTAATTATTGTATTGTTACTGTCTGTAGTTAACGAAGGACTTGCACACTACAAGATCTATCAGCAATGGAATGTGTCAAAACACATATTCTACAACTCATTCTTCCTGATCGAGCTTGCTATTTTTTCACTGATCTTTTATAAGGCATTGCAAGATCGGGCTTATCAAAAGAAAATACTTACGGTTGCAGTTGCGGGTATGATTGCCGTAGTCGTTGCCATTGTCACTAATGGATTTGTGCCATTCAATCCGTTCCTGATCGATGCGGTGATCATAAGTATTATTTTCCAGGCAGGTCTTTATCTCTATTTAAGAAATGCCGGACAAAAAGTGTATGATCTCACCGCTGACCCGCTCTTCTGGTTTTCCAGCGGTGTTATACTGGTGAATGTTTTTCTATTGCTGGCTGTCAACGCAATATTTATTGATGCATTCAAAGCAGACTCAATGAGTAAAAGCATAATCTCAACATTGAATACGATAGGAAATCTCGTTTACTATGCTTTTATCATAATAAGTATGCTATGCTCATTTCGATCACCCAGACTGGCTGGTACCTGATAGGTGCGACCGGTTTGTTCCTCATAATTTTTGTAGTATTTCTTTTGTTTTATTATAAAGTGCAGATCAGACAAAACGATTTTATGTTTAAAGAGGAGCAGATGCGGTTCCATTACCAGGAGCAGTTACTCAAGACTCAATTGGAAATCCAGGAACAGACGCTTAAAACTATTTCACAGGAAATTCATGATAATATTGGTCAGGCGCTGACGCTGGCAAAACTGAATCTTAACACGATGCTGCCCGTCAATGAACCTTCTCTTGAAAGTAAAATACTTAACTCAAAAGAGCTCGTAAGCAAGGCCATTACTGATCTTCGTGACCTTAGTCACAGCCTTGACACCGATTACGTTCAGGAAATGGGCTTACAACGTGCAATCGAATATGAACTGGAAAGAATACAAAAATCTGAAGTGGCCAATGCTGTAATGGAAGTGGAAGGTAGCTCCTACAGATTATCCAAACAAAAGGAACTGATCCTGTTCCGTATCACGCAGGAGGCATTTACCAATAGTCTCAAACATGGGGAACCCAAAACGATCAGGGTGAATATAAAGTACGCTGCGAACGGATTATCCCTGATTATTTCCGATGACGGAAAAGGAATGGATCTGCTGGAAGTTACGTCACCTAACGCAGGAGTAGGCACACGTAACATGCAAAGCCGTGCAGATATGATCGGCGCGTCGATCAGCTTCAATAGCAGCCCTGGCAATGGAACCTCAATAAGTATTGTCTTACCACTTGAAAACAATAAGGATGCCCGATAAAAAATACAAAGTTGCGTTGGTTGACGATCACATTCTTCTTCGTCGTGGACTGGCTACACTTATCGATAGTTTTGATGAGTTCAGTGTGGTCTTCCAGGCGGACAATGGAGAGCAAATGCAGGAGAAAATAGATTCAGATAATCTGCCGGATCTTGTTTTGCTTGACATCAACATGCCAAAGATGGATGGTTATACTTCCGCTACCTGGCTCAAACAGAAATACCCGTTGATAAAGATCATGGCCCTGTCGATGTATGATAATGAGAATGCGGTGATAAGAATGTTCAAGGCCGGAGCGAAGGGATATATTCTGAAAGATTGTGAGCCTCCTGAACTACGCGCAGCCCTTTTGTCGATCATAGAACGCGGTTATTACTATTCCGAACTCGTTACAGGAAAGTTGATCCACTCTATCAACAAATTGGAGGAAGATAGCGATATGCGCAACATGACTCAATTGAATGATCGCGAGATACAATTTCTTAAACTCGTTTGTACAGAGATGACGTATAAAGAAATCGCGGAACAGATGTATCTCAGCCCACGCACTATCGATGGCTACCGCGATGCGCTTTTTGAAAAGCTGAACATCAAAACAAGAGTGGGGCTGGTCATGTACGCGATAAAGAACGGGTTTGTGAATGTGTGAAGGCCGGGGGGGAGGAGTTTTGAAAAGTTTAATAGTTTAAAAGTTTAATAGTAGTCTGATAACTATTAAACCTTTAAACTATTAAACTTTTAAACTTTTCTCTTAGTTGAGCACACTCGTCTCCTTCACGATCTCTGCTCTTTCCTGTTCTTTGATCTTTCCCCAGCCTCCGACGATGTTGCGGAGATTGTGAATGCCCTGGCGTTTCATTAATGAGGACGCAATGACACTGCGGTAGCCAGCAGCGCAATGCACATATAGATTGTGATTGTCTTCGAAGTTGACCATGTTGCCCGGATCAGTGAGATCACTGAGCGGCAGGTTCATGGCTTGTTTGAGATGCGCGTCAGCATATTCTGCAGGTTTACGGACGTCAACGACGATCAGGTTCTGATCGAAGGGGATATCCATCATTAATTCATCCGCTTCAACGTCGATGATCAGATCGGATTTTTCTCCGCTGGCCTGCCACGCTTCGTAACCACCTTCGAGATAACCTTCAACTTTATCAAGACCGACGCGGGCAAGTCGGACGACACTTTCTCTTTCTTTACCGGGTTCTGCAACAAGCAGCATAGGGGCATCAAACGGCAACAGGCTTCCGGCCCATTCTGCGAAACGGCCATCGAGCCCGATGCTGATAGAACCGGGAACAAAGCCCGCTGTAAACGTGGACGAAGGCCGTGTGTCAAGGATGATCGTGTTTTCATTGATCATCGCTTTGAACTCCTTTGGACTCAAAGGACGCATCGCTTTTTCCATCACTTCATCAAGGCTGTCATATCCTTCCTTATTGATCTTCGCATTGATCGGAAAATATTGAGGCGGTGGCGGAATACCATCGGTTACAGCTGTGATGAATTCATCCCTGCTTGCAGCTTTTAGGGCGTAGTTTGATTGTTTCTCTTCGCCCACAGAACTGTAAGTGTCCGGTCCGAGATTTTTACCACAAGAACTGCCCGGGCCATGAGCCGGATAAACGATCACTTCATCTGCCAGTGGCACAATTTTGTTCTGGAGGCTATCGTACAACATGCCTGCAAGATCGGTAATGGTGATCTCTGAGCCTTTCTGGGCGAGATCGGGGCGACCTACATCCCCGACGAATAGCGTGTCGCCGGTAAAGATGCAATGATCTTTGCCTGATTCATCTTTCAGGAGGTAGCAGGAGGATTCAAGGGTGTGCCCGGGCGTGTGCAGTACTTCAATAGTAAGTTTTCCGATTTTGAAGAGCTGCCCGTCTGTGGCGATCTCTGCGTCAAAGCCGGTGGATGTGCCGGGGCCATAAACGATCGGTGCGCCGGTGGCTTTTGACAGGTCGAGATGACCGCTCACAAAATCCGCGTGGAAGTGTGTTTCGAAGATATATTTGATCGTCGCCTTGCGTTCATTTGCCAGGTCGAGGTATGTATCGATATCACGAAGTGGGTCTATCACGGCGGCTTCTCCCTCACTTTCAATATAATAGGCCGCTTCACTGAGGCAACCGGTGTACAATTGCTTGATAAACATGCTGAATAGTTATTTAGCGCGAAATTACTTTATTAATCGGAACTAGGTATATGATACAAATCAGGAGGGGGAAATGTTCTCCCGGCGCCTGGTTTTCTCAGGATGGAGGAATGCGTTAGTTGAGCCAGGATTACAGTGCAACTCCGGGTGAGGTATGTGTTTCAGTTCGGATCCTGGTTTTCTGCGGCAGGATGTGTGGTTTCTTTTGAACGGGATGACAGCAAAGAAAAAGGCCGCTTTTCATGAGCGGCCTTACCAGAGATACTTTAAATTAGTTCAACAAGGATTCGACAAATTGGTTCAACTCCTCAATTCGGGCGGTATTTATCGTGTAGTAGATAAACTTTCCGTCCCGTTCGGTGTTCACAAAACCGGCCTTACGAAGAATCGCAAGGTGTTGGGAGGCCACAGATTGCTCAAGCCTTAATTTCACATAAATCTCTGTCACGGTGATTTTTCCCGACTCGTCGATCAGCTTAAGGATCTGTTGACGAAGCTTATGATTGATGGCCCTCAGAACAAGAGACGCCTTCTTCACATTCAGCAAATCCACTTTGAGGGCAGAATTGCTGTCGGGAGCTGTGTTCAATGTAAGCATGTAGTTGTTCATAGTTATAACCGGTTAAAAAATCCTAAACTGCAAAGTTAGCCATCCCTCACTTTTTTCTGAAAACAAAATTGTTAAGAAGTACATTTTTTTTATAAGTGACTAATGTGCAGGTGAGTAGAACTCTTTCACATAAAAGGGTTCGGTGTATGCAAGATCAGCGAAGCGTTTGTCTTCATAATATTTCGCTGCCAACTGCACCATATCACCTGCGGAGGTGACCACATCAGAGAACTGGGCATTGTCGTTTGAAAGAACTTCTTTCCATTTCGGGCTTCCATTCCCCGAAAAGATCATTTTGTTATCTACCAGCATATGATCAAAATTTGTTCCATTCAGTATCATGGCGCAGGGCGCCATGATCTCTTTCAGCGACGAATCATATATTGCTGTGAAAACTTCCATTCTGCGGGCATCGATCATAGGACATATCAGCCAATTACTATTATCTGGTCGCGCAGCATAAGCCATTACTTCCAGGGTATTGATCGTGATCAATGGGATTTGCAGCGCAAAACATAAACCTTTTGCTGCTGACAGACCAACCCGTAAGCCTGTATAAGACCCGGGGCCGATCGTTACCGCAATTGCGTTCAGTTCATTCATCCGCAGATCAGCGGTTTTCATCAGTTCATTGATACTGGTATGTAACCAGCCTGACTGATCTTTCTGACGGGTGGTCAGCACCGGAGCCACTAATGACCCGTTTGCTGCGACACAAACTGAAGCGCCCTCAACGGCCGTATCGATATGTAATATAATTGCCATTATTATGCCAAAGCCTTTTTTTCCAACAATTTACAAGGTAGGTAGCGGTGCTCGTCAGCTGAGAGTTTTCTGAGCAGCTCGTGAACATTTTTGACCCCGATTTTAGAGGCCCATTCAAATGGGCCAAAAGGATAGTTGGTTCCAAGTTTCATTGCCGTATCAATCTCCTTTTCGCTGCTGATATTTTCTTCCAGGGAATAAAACGCTTCATTTATGATCGTTACTACAACCCTTGCTGAAATAAAACCACAAATA
The DNA here is from genome assembly GCA_040509495.1 of Chitinophagaceae bacterium. Classification (GTDB taxonomy): domain Bacteria; phylum Bacteroidota; class Bacteroidia; order Chitinophagales; family Chitinophagaceae; genus Terrimonas_A. Next base: position 12,376 of record JBEVKW010000267.1, read on the forward strand.
TCCGGAACCCATGTGGTACTTTTTCCAATCGAAGAAAACAGTTGCTCTGCTTCTGCGCGAAGTTCATCCTCTCCGGAGCTTGCTTCAACGATATTTCTTTGCAGAAATCCGGGCCACGCATTTATCCTGATAAATTTATTATCTGATTCGCCGAGCGTATACAGTACGGAATTTATGATGATCAATCTGCAATTCTTCTGTCGCAACTTTTCACAGCGTTCCGGGGTGCCGTCAAACAGTAAGTCGATACATGCTTGCAGCGATACTTGTTCCGGCCATTCGTCTATCTGTCTGATGAAATGAAACGCTCCGGATATCTCGGGAATCTGTGCGAGAAGTTCGCCCTTAAGTGTTTCATTGGTGATCACTACGATCTGCATAGACAAGTTTTTGCAAAGAAAGTGCATAAAGCTATATTCGCTGATCTAAATTTTAAAACATAGCAGAATGGATAAGATCGTGATCAATACTCCGAATGCGCCAGCACCGATCGGCCCGTACAACCAGGCAATATTTGCCGGGGATACCTTGTACATCTCCGGTCAGATCTGCATTGATGCAGCAACCGGCAATCTCGATAATAAGGACGTGAAAGCTGAAACAGCACGGTCAATGGATAATCTGAAAGCTATTTTGACTGCGGCTGGTATGGGATTTAAAAATGTAGTGAAGGCAACGATCTTCATCACCGATATGAAACAGTTCGGGGAAATCAATGAGGTGTATGGAACATACTTTGAAGGCGATTTTCCTGCGCGCGAGACCGTGCAGGTGGCGGCTTTGCCAAAGTTTGTGAATGTGGAAATTAGTATGATAGCCGTCCGATAACAGATCGCCTCTGCCGATGACCGATGGCCGGAAGAAAATGGTTATATTCGACCATTTGCCACCGGTCATCGGTCATCGTTTTTTTATGCGTCGCATTCTTCAATACCTCCTCCGTAAACCAGTACTCTGGGCCACTAAAAAGTTTTCTTCAAGGCCGCAGAAGGACAGAATATTTAAATCACTGGATAAGCTATACGAAGAAATTCAGGAAAATCCGGGAAAGAAAGGAATAGAGATCAAATTTGAAGAAGGCCGGAACAAGTTCATAATTTTTTCAGATCAGCATAAGGGTGCGCGGGATGGAGCTGATGATTTCATGATGGCCGAGCCAAATTATCTTTCCGCACTTGCATATTACAACGAGGCGGGTTTTTATTTTATATCATTAGGTGATAGCGAAGAGCTTTGGGAAAACAGCCTGACCAAAGTGAAGAAGTATAATGAAGCGACTTTTGAACTGGAGAGGAGGTTTGCCGAGCGCAATGCATTTGCAAAAGTAGTCGGAAATCATGATCTCTATTGGGGAAATGATCCGTTTGCTTGGTGGCAGTTAAAGCATTTATACGGAAAGGAGGTGAAGGCATATGAAGGGTTGGTATTGTCGGCAATGGTGAATGAAAAGCCTTTACGGTTGTTTTGTACACATGGTCACCAGGGTGATGCCCAAAGCGATGGTAACTGGTTCAGTAAATTTTTTGTAGCACGTATCTGGGCGCCAATGCAGGCTTATTTACGGATCAATTCCAATACTGTTGCTTACAATAATGAAACAAAGACGCTGCATAATGAGATCATGTACGAATGGTCGTCTTTACAAAAAGAAACACTGTTGATTACGGGGCATACGCATCAGCCCGTTTTTGAGTCATTGACGCATATAGAGCGATTATACAAGCAGTTCCAGGCGGCGGAGATCGGTGGAGACAGGGAGAAGGTATCGTCGTTGTATGCAGAGATCAAAAAGCGTGAGCGGGAGTTTACGTCGGTGTCTATTGACTACCAGGTAATGGGTCCTTCTTACTTTAACAGTGGATGTTGTTGCTTTATGGACGGGGATATTACCGGCATTGAGATCGAGGATGGGTTTATCAGGCTGATCAAATGGACAAAGAAGAATGGAGAGCCGGAGAGAGTGGTGTTGGAGGAGTCGGTGTTGAAGGAGTTGCTGGTTAGGTTGATGTAGAGGGAGTGGCAGGAAGTTTTGGAAGAGGTGATTTTTTTTGGGGGAGGGGATGGTTTTGGAGCGTGGAGGTTTGATAAGTTGGGGTGTGTTGGATTGGGGTGGTAGTTGTTGGGATTGGAGCCGGGTGAGGTTGAGGCCGTGGCTTGCCGGATTGGAGCAGTAGCCTGCCCTCTCCCGCCACCTTCCCCCTTGGGCCCTCCCCCGCCTCCACCACCTGGGTCTGAATGAAAAGAATATGGGTTGAGGGCAAAGACCTGCCCGTTGCCAGCAACCCGAATTGCTAAACAATCATACCATCCCTCTCCGGTAAGGCTAGTTCATCTTCCGATATCGTTTCTCCGTGCACAGCAGAATTTCTATCACTCCAAATATCTACATTCAGCTATACTCCGCAAGGGGAAAAAAACAAAATCCGGCGTGAAAAAAACGATCGATGGGCTTGTAGAAAATCGTAAAGAAAAATTTCTTCAGTCGATCGTTTATTATCAGATCTCATCGTTAATAAAAAAAAGCGCAAAGATGACCGGCATCCTTGCGCTTTTTTTATTAACTCTCAACTATTAAAAAGGCTTCTTCCATTTATTATTATCCCTGTTCCAATCGGGCAGCTTCTTTTCCGGATCAAGTATCACTTCCTTGATCTCGCTGCTTGCAGCAATATTCAATGTATATAAAGCACCACGCTGCCAGATCTCAACCGGCAAGTTCATCTTATGCTCCTTTCCATTCACCTCGCGGATCACAATGCTGACCGGCAGCACCATTTTCTCCAGGTTCTCTAACGTGATGATCGCTCCTTTTGCAGGATCATTTTTCACGTACTTCACTTCTTTTACCGATTGATCAAGTTTCCAGGTATTCAATACCCATGAACGCCAGAACCAGCTCAGATCTTCTCCTGCTACATTCTCCATCGTATGAAAGAAATCCCATGGTGTCGGATGTTTGAAGGCCCAGCGCTGGATGTATTCTTTGAAAGCCCGGTCAAATCGTTCCGGTCCAAGTATAAGATCTCTGAGTAGATGCAGCATTTGTGCGGGTTTCATATATGCGGCAACACCAACATTGTCCTGTTGCATTGCATCAGGAATGGTATAGAGTCCATCCATTTTTTCGCCAAACGTATACTTCACCATGAACGGAGACGTTGGATCACTGATAAAGTTCTTCTCTTTGAACTGTCCATTCTGAAATGCATCTGTAGAAAGATCATTGATGAACGTATTGAAACCTTCATCCATCCATGCATATTTTCTTTCGTTGCTGCCAACGATCATGGGAAACCAGGTGTGCCCGAATTCGTGATCGGTAACACCCCACAGAGAGGCTCCGGTAGAAGCGGAGCTACAGAACACGATGCCCGGGTATTCCATGCCTCCAACGATACCGGCTACATTCGTTGCAGCGGGATAAGGATATTCAAACCATTTTTCAGAGTAGTGCTCAATAGATGCCTTCACCATTTCAGTTGAACGGCGCCAGTCAACACCTTTTTTATCTGTTGTACTTTCAACCGGATAAGCGCTTATTGCCAACGATTTTTTACCGGCCGGCAAATTTATTTTTGCAGCGTCGAGAATGAATGCTTTTGATGCCGCCCAGGCTGCGTCACGCGCATTGGATATTTTAAACTTCCAGGTATTGCTTTTTTTTGTTTGGATCTTTTTGTCGGCAACATCATTGGCACTGCGGATCGTGATGGTCTTGTCGCTGTTCTTTGCTTCGTTATATTTTTTCAGTTGATCAGCGCTGAAGCATTCCTGTGGATTAAGCAGCTCTCCAGAACCTACTACGATCATATCTGCGGGAGTGGTGATGTTGAATTCAATATCGCCATATTCAAGGTAGAACTCGCCGGCACCAAGGTAGGGCATCACGTTCCAGCCCTGTATATCGTCATAAACACAGAGGCGCGGAAACCATTGTGCGGTTTCATAGATCCATCCGTTTTGTGTATGGAGGCGTCCCATCCTGTCTGTTCCGTATTCAGGTATCGTGAATTCAAATGGAATAGAAAGTTTGATCTTTCCTCCGGTTGATTTCAGTGATTCCTGCAGCCATACCTGCATGCGTGTATCACTGATATTGAACTGCGCATTGTATTTTTTCCCGTTTTGATCGGCTGTTACAGATCTGATCACCTCGCCATCCGTAAACTCGCCATTGGCCCAGCGGCCACCGGCTTCTGTTGTTGTTGCAGTCGCCCGGGAATCTTTTTTATAGATGTTCTGGTCAAGTTGAAGCCAGAGGAATTTCAGGTTGTCAGGGCTGTTATTGGTGTAACTGATCTCTACTTCTCCGCTAACGCGATGTGTGGCCGTATCCAGTATACAATTGATCTTATAGTCTGCACGATTCTGCCAGTATCTTGGGCCCGGTTCTCCACTTGCGCTGCGGAAATCATTGCCAGGATAGGGGTAGAACTGCGGATTAAAAGCTTCTTTCGCATCATAGTTCGATTGGGCAAAAGCAAGCGACAAGTTGGTCGTTAGGGTAACAAGCAATAGGAATTTCTTCATGTATTGAAATTGGGTGACGTGTAAGATAAAAAAGAATTTGTAAAGGAGGGAGGCGGGCTGCAGACCATAGCCGTCAGCGTCATTACAACATCATTCTTGCATATTAATATGCCGCAAGTTAAAGCTGCTATGGTCAACTCACTCAAACATTTCCTCCGCTGTTGTTACACTTTCCAGGCGGCCTACATCCACCCATTTATCTCCGGTATGATCAAATCCATAGATAGGATTATCAGCAGCTAAAGAAAGGTAGGCATCCACAAGAGAGAATTTGCCTTCCAGTTGAAGTGTATCAAAAAACGAGTAGTTGAACAGACTGATACCACTGAATGACCGGTTATGTTGTTCACTTGATTGAACACGGATCTTCTCTTCTCCGGTTTGAAGATTTCTCCATCCGGTAAGCCTGCTGTTCTCATCAAACACAAAGCAACG
>JBEVKW010000268.1:0-8925 GCA_040509495.1 Chitinophagaceae bacterium
GAAAAAAACAACTTGCACAAACATCGTCGGAACTCATCAGACAAAACAACATCTACCGTGAACAACCACGTAACCACGTATTGAATATGGCCAGCATGAAATGGCTCTTCCATATGGTAGCAGCAAAGCTGGACTAATTGGATTGTGATAAATACCCTACTTCTTACCTAAAAGGAAAATTATGAAAACAGAAATCTTACATAAGAAACTGGAAAGATATGTGAATGGTGAAGCAATGCCGGCTGAAACAAGGCAAATTCAGGCGTGGCTTTCCTGCACCACTACAGAGACTGAACTCTCTGCAACTGAAAAAATGAAACTGGAAGCAGATATCCTGAAAGAAATACAGGATGCAACAGCATATCCCCTCTTCTACCCTAAACAGGAAAAACCCTGGTGGCAGAAGATCACTGCAATGTTCTAGTTAAGCGTTCGAAAGAGCACAAATCGTTAAAAGAGGCCCATAAGGAGAATAATCTTTCCTTAACGGCCTCTTTTCTCTTTATCCCCTTTTCCCTCTTTCCTCCTCTTGGCGTAGATTTGTGCCAAATCAGGGATATCTTATGATCAGTAATTCAGCGAACTCGATTTTTGACACTTCTATAGCAGACTATCATGTGAAAGATCATGTTGATACGCCTGTCAACAACCCATATCCTGCGGACAAGTTAGAACACCTTCTTTATTTGAAGAACTGGATCGATACGGTACAGTGGCACCTGGAAGATATTATCCGCAACCCCTCAATTGATCCGGCTGACGCACTCGCGCTCAAAAGAAGGATTGATTCTTCCAACCAGGAAAGAACCGATGTGGTGGAGTATATCGACAGCTACTTCCTCCAACAGTATGCAGAAGTAAAGCCGCTGGGATCAGCCTCTCTGAACACTGAAAGCCCGGCATGGGCCATCGACCGGCTTTCCATCCTTGCACTGAAGATCTATCACATGCGCGTGGAAGCAGAGAGAACTGATGCAACTCCTGTACATATCGCTGCATGCCAGCAAAAGCTGTCTGTATTACTTGAACAACGCAAAGATCTTTCTTCCGCAATCGACGAATTACTGGCAGACATTGAACAAGGCAAAAAATACATGAAGGTGTATAAGCAAATGAAAATGTATAATGACCCTTCACTGAACCCAGTTCTGTACCAGCAGCAAACCGGTAGCAGTAATGGAGCTTAAGCACCTTCTCGTTATACGCAATTCTGCGCTGGGTGATGTGGCGATGACCGCACCGGTATTGCAGCAGCTGTTACAGCAATACCCTGACCTGCGGCTTACGGTAGTCACCACGCCCGCGTTTGCCCCCATCTTTGCCCCAATGGAAAGAACCCAAGTGATCGGTCTCGAAAAGAGAGGACGACACAAAGGAATCTTCGGTATCTATAAATTGTTTCGCGAATTGAGATCCGGCAACCGCTTTGATGCCGTTGCAGATCTGCACAATGTACTTCGCTCAGGTATTTTGAGGAACTTGTTTCGCCTCACCGGTATCCCTGTCTCAAAAATTGATAAAGGACGAAAAGAGAAAAAAGAACTTACAAAAAAAGAGAATAAGAAACTGGTTCAGCTCAAAACATCTTTTCAGCGGTATGCAGCTGTATTCGCCGAACTTGGTTTTCCTGTAAAACTAGATGCAGAACGGCAGACTTATGCTAAACAAACATTACCTCCCGCAACTGCGCAATTATTTCATCCCGGAAAAAAACACATAGGCATTGCGCCATTCGCAAAGCACGGTGAGAAAATGTATCCTGTTGACAAGATGCTGGCGTTAATACAACAATTGTATTCGGACCAGCAGCATCAATTGTTTTTGCTGGGAGGCGGGAAAGAAGAAGTGAAGTTATTGAATGAATGGGCTGAACAATTTCCAGGGATCACTAATCTTGCCGGGAAGTTTTCATTTACTGAAGAACTGGCGATCATCAGCAATCTCGATAAGATGATCAGCATGGATTCTGCGAATATGCATCTTGCCTCACTGTTTGGTGTGCCGGTGGTTTCTATATGGGGAGCAACGCATCCTTATGCAGGATTTTATGGTTGGGGGCAGAAGAAGGAAAATGCCGCACAGGTTGATCTGTATTGCAGGCCATGCTCAGTTTTTGGGAATAAGCCGTGTTACAGAGGAGATCATGCGTGTATGGAACAATTGCCGGAGAGTTTGGTAATAGAGAAAGTGACTCAAATCTGATTGGCGTAGTTCCCGCAGATTGCGCAGATTTCTTCAACCATTATTTTGAAAATTCTCACCCCAACAGGTATGTCTTTGAATTGAATCCGCAGATGCGCAGATATTTTTCTTTCATGAAGAATTCATCTGCGGATCTGCGGATCGATCAGCGGGATCTGCGGGAACCGTATGCCAACCAGATAACTACTCTTCTGAATAGTTAAGGTCTTTATGGAAAGTTTCTTCTGTAAAATAAGCCGCGACTAAGGTGATCGCCATCACAATGCAACCTGTAATGATCCCGCTTTGAACGATATCCCAGCCCCAGCTTTTTTGAAACAGGTCGAGGAACATCATATTGATCAGTGGCAATGCTCCGCGAACCATGTTAGGAACAGTAGTAGCAGCCGTTGCCCGCAGGTTCGTACCGAACTGCTCCGCACCCATTGTTACGAAGATCGCCCAGAAACCGGTACTGAAACCCAGTGCTGCGCAAACAGCATACATTGCTACATCACCTTTGATGATCCCGCTAAAGAATATGATCCCCGATACGATCGTAAGAAAGTAAAATAAATACAGCGCCTTTTTTCTGCTCTTGAAATACTGACTCACAAGCCCGACGGCAATATCACCTACGGCAATAGCCGCATACGCATACATGATAGCACGTCCCGACTCTATTGCATTTGGTCCGTAAAAAGCTGTAGCGAAGCGGTTACTGTAATTTACCAGGATGCCGATCACATACCATGTCGGCAAACCGATCAATATTGCCAGTATATATTTGCGGAATCGTTTCTTATTCGTGAAAAACATCAGGATGTTGCCGCGCGAAACGCTTTTATCCTTTGTTTCCTTGAACATGCCGCTTTCCGCTACTTTAACGCGAAGCAGCAACAATCCTATCCCAAGGGCTCCGCCTATCTTGTAACAGAGCCGCCAGTCGTTGGTGAATTTGAAAGTGAAATAAGCGAACACGGCACCAAAGAGACCTATACCCGCCACAAGGGAAGTGCCGATACCTCTTTTATTCTTTGGCAGTAATTCGCTTACCAGCGTGATGCCTGCACCGAGTTCACCTGCCAGGCCAATGCCCGCAACGAATCGTGCATATGCATACTGATCCGTTGTTTGAACAAACCCGGTTACAAAGTTTGCCAGCGAATAAAGAACGATAGATCCAAATAGTACAGACAACCGTCCTTTCTTATCTCCCATTACACCCCAAAGAATGCCGCCGATCAGCAAACCGACCATTTGCCAGTTGATGATCTTTGTACTGGCACCCAGTACTGCTTTAGCATTCAACAGGTCGACACCAAGATCTTTGAGACTTGGCTCCCTTACAATGGTGAACAACAAAAGGTCGTAGATATCTACAAAATATCCCAGGGCGGCAACGATCACAGCAATATTGAGGATCGATTCCTTTTTGGCAGGCAATGTCATGGCGGATTATGGATTTACATTAGTATCGGTTGGTGGTGGCACCACCGGTTTCTTCGCAAAAAAGAGTTTGTATACCACAGGCAGTGTTGTGATCACAACGATAATGATAGTGATGGCCTCAATATGATCTTTCAGGCTGAAACCAAATTTGCGTTCCACCCAGGTCTGAAGGAAATAACCACCCAGCATCATAGAGGTAACCCAACAGATACTGCCGAGTACGTTGTAAAAAAGGAATTGTCTCTTTGGCATCTTAACGATACCGGCTACGATCGGCGCGAATGTGCGGATCACCGGCAGGAACTTGGCTAGGAAAACGGTTGCCTTTCCATATTCATGATAGAAGTCGCGCGCTTTGATCAGGTGTTTCTTTTTGAAGATCCAGGTATCACGGCGTTCGAAGAGCAGCGGACCGGTTTTATTACCAAACCAATATCCCACGATATTACCGATCACTGATGCGACGATGATCATCAGAATAATGGCGATATGATAGAAGCCAAAATCAACGTGAACATCTCCGCTGATACCTGCCAGTTCTTTAACCAGGTTATTCATGAAGATGCCGGCGGCAAACAAAAGCGAGTCGCCAGGAAGAAAAAAGCCGACAAACAAGCCGGTTTCAGCAAATACAACAAATAATAAGAAATAGAGTCCCCCGTTTTCTATGATCCACGTAATAAATCGTTGGATCATGCCATTTCCGTCTAACAAGTAAATCTGTAATAAACTTTCCATGCGTTAAATATATAAATCAATCTTGGATGATACTAGCTGCGATATATTAAGTTAAGGTTTCTGCGGATGGATCTACCAGTTCGCCCTCCCATTTGCTCACCACACTGGTTGCAAGCGCGTTTCCAACCACGTTGGTAGCGGTGCGGAACATATCGCAGAAGTGATCGATCGGTAGAATAAGCGCTATCCCTTCCGGCGGAATATTGAACATGGCACAGGTTGCCGTCACCACTACCAGTGAAGCTCTCGGTACACCGGCAATCCCTTTACTGGTCAGCATCAGCACGAGCAGCATGGTCAACTGTGAACCAAGGTCCATCTGAATGCCATAGGCCTGGGCGATCGCGAGACTGGCAAATGTCATATACATCATACTCCCGTCCAGGTTAAAGGAATAACCCAGCGGCAGTACGAAGGATACGATCTTGTCTTTACAGCCAAAACGCTCCAGTTCTTCGGTCAGCTTTGGAAACACTGCTTCGCTGCTCGTTGTACTGAATGCGATCAGCAAAGGTTGTGAGATCCGGCGAAGCAATTCTTTCAATCGCTTACCCAGCACAACATATCCGACTCCGAGGAGAATGACCCATAATAAGGCTATTCCTATCAGGAAGTAAGCAAAATATTTTAGATAGAACTCGAAGATCCCCAATCCGTTGACGGCAATGGCGGCGGAAATAGCGCCGAATACGCCTAATGGTGCAAAGTTCATGACGTAGCCCACCATCCGCAGGATCACATGCGCCACCGCATCAAGACCTTTCACGACGATTTTGGCTTTGTCGCCAAGAGCAGCGCAGGCTATACCGAAAAAGATGCTGAACACTACCAATTGAAGCACTTCATTCGTAGCCATCGCTTCTACTACACTTTTCGGGAAAACGTGCTCCACAAATTTCGCGAGAGAAAACTCCTGTGTCTTACCGATCAGATCCTGGGCACTGCTTGCATCCACTACCGCATCTTTGATCACACTACCGGGCTGAAAAACATTCACCAGCAGCAATCCTAACAGCAAACTTGCGAGAGAGGCGGTCACAAACCACAGCAGGGCTTTTCCTCCTACCCGACCTACGCTCTTAAGGTCGCCCAGTTTTGCAATTCCAACAACAAGTGTACTGAATACGAGAGGCGCGATGATCATCTGGACCAGCCGCATAAAGATGGTGGTCAGCAGCTTGATATTAGTCGAAAAGCTCTTAATTGTTTCCGGAGACGCCTGATCATGAACAAGATATCCCACCAGAATACCGATCGCCATTGCGACGAGGATGTATAAGGTGAGCCTGTTTCCTTTAGACATAAGCAATTGGTATGTTTCGTTCAGCCAGCATAGTTTGCGTGACAGGATCAATGGCCGTTGGCCGAATGGCTGATGGCCGATCCTTTGACGCATGAACAATAAAACAGAAACTGTCTAATTTGAACGTTTCGGCGTTATCATCCGATTCTGCAATAGATCATCCGGGTTTTCGGCCAACGGCCATTCGGCCATCTGCCATCGAACAATCATCATACAGTCTGCGCTGAACGGATTGGGTATAAAAGGCCGAAAATCGGAAAAAATACCGGGAAGTAAAAAACATTTCCCCACTGGCGTGTGCATTTGTTAAAAGAAATAAAGGCTGAATTAAATTATTGTTTACTTTACGACCTTAATTTTCGAACTAAAACATAATAAAACTACTTATGAGTTTATTTGTGAAGAAGCCCCTCGGCCAACTGCTGGCACAAGCTGCCGACAGTGAGAAAGGCCTTAAACGGACTTTGGGGGCAGGCAACCTGATTGCCCTTGGGATCGGTGCCATTATTGGCGCCGGTTTGTTTGTAAGGACGGCTGCAGCAGCCGGGCAGGCAGCTGGCCCCGGTGTTACACTTTCTTTTATCGTTGCAGCGGTCGGTTGTGCATTTGCCGGTCTTTGTTATGCAGAATTTGCCAGCATGATCCCGATCGCGGGTAGTGCGTACGCTTATTCTTATGTAACGATGGGTGAACTCGTTGCCTGGATCATCGGTTGGGCGCTTATCATGGAATATGCCCTTGGTGCCGCCACTGTATCCATTGCCTGGAGCGAATACTTAAATAAGCTATTGGGAGGGGCTATTCCGTATGAATGGTGCCACTCGCCGTTTGAGAGCTTTACAGACTCAACCGGCGTTCTGCATAGCGGTATCATGAACGCCCCTGCTCTTGTCATCTTATTATTATTGACCCTCTTGCTGATCAAAGGAACACAGGAATCTGCTTTTGTAAACGCGATCATCGTATTTATCAAAGTAGCGATCGTTCTTCTCTTTATCGCAATTGGCTGGCAGTATATCAGACCAGAAAACCATACGCCTTACCTGATCCCAGAAGGCACTCCGCCGGTGGTAGACCAGGGAGGAAAAGTCATCGCCGACTATTCCGGCTTCTTTAAACACGGCTGGGGTGGTATTCTTGGTGGTGCAGCGATCGTATTCTTCGCCTTCATCGGCTTTGATGCGGTAAGTACGGCTGCGCAGGAAGCTAAGAATCCGAAACGCGATATGCCGATCGGTATACTTGGTTCACTCCTCGTTTGTACCATCCTTTACATTCTGTTCGGACACGTACTGACGGGCGTGGCAAACTGGAAAGATTTCGTAGATCCTGAAAAAGGCCGCGAAGCTTCTGTTGCGTATGCGATCTCTCAGTACATGACCGACTATGGCTGGCTCGCAACAGCAGTTACCGTAGCGATCCTGGCGGGCTTCTCCTCCGTTATCCTCGTGATGCTGATGGGCCAAAGCCGGATCTTCTACACCATGAGTAATGACGGCCTGATCCCTAAAGCGTTCGGCGAACTTCACCCGAAATTCAAAACTCCTTACAAAGCGAACTGGATCCTGTTTGTATTTGTAGGTCTGTTTGCGGCTTTCGTTCCGGGACACGTTGCGGGTGACCTTACCTCCTTCGGTACCCTGTTCGCCTTCGTACTCGTAAGTGCGGGCGTTTGGATCCTCCGTAAAAAAGAGCCAAATATCGAAAGGCCCTTCAAAACACCAGTGGTGCCACTCGTACCGATCCGGGGTATCATTATCTGCGCGGGTATGATCGTTGCCCTTGACGGGCAGACACTGAAAGTAGCACTCGCCTGGATGGCGCTGGGCCTGGTAGTGTATTTTGCATACAGCCGCCACCACAGTAAACTAAAAAAAGGCTGATTTGAAGTAAAAAGTCAAAAGTAAAAAGTAAAAAAAGCCCGGTTATGAAGGAGATGTCCAGAGTAGCCGAGCTTTTTTTTACTTTTTACTTTTGACTTTTTACTTTTGCCGGATCATTCAACGTATATACTTTAACAACAGATACCGATGGGAAGAATTTTCGAGGTACGTAAGTCCACCATGTTTGCACGCTGGGACCGCATGGCCAAACAATTTACCCGTATTGGCAAAGAGATCATCATTGCAGTAAAAGCAGGCGGCCCGGATCCATCCAGCAACGCCGCACTCCGCCGCTGCTTTCAGAATGCCCGCAGCGTAGGCATGCCTAAAGACCGGGTGGAAGCCGCGATCAAAAGGGCGCAGGGCAAAGAACTGGTCAATTATGACGAGATCCTTTACGAAGGATACGCACCACATGGTGTAGCCATCCTGGTTGAAACCGCTACAGACAACCACGTAAGAACAGTTGCCAACGTAAAATCACACTTTAATAAAGGCGGCGGCACAATGGGAAACAGCGGAAGCGTTGCGTTCCAGTTCAAAAAAATGGGAGTTTTCAAACTGAAACCTGAAGGACTGAATGCGGAAGACCTCGAACTGGAACTGATCGACTTCGGCCTGGAAGAACTTGGTGAAGGCACCGGCGAAAACGGCGAAGAAGTACTGGTCGTTCGCGTAGGCTTTACAGATTTCGGCAATATGCAGAAAGCACTGGAAGACAAAAACATTAACCCCATCAGCGCAGAACTCGAGTGGATCCCTTCCACAACCGTTCCCGTGAATGACGAACAGGCAGAAGACATCAGCAAACTGATCGAAAGACTCGAACAGGATGAGGATGTGCAGAAGGTGTTCCATAACATGGGGTAAGCGCATATAGTTTAAAAGTTTAAAGGTTTAAGAGTTTAATAGTTGTTTGTCAACCGTTAAACTCTTAAACCTTTAACTTTTAAACTAATGAACGTGCAAACTGTTTTAACTTGTAGTATGGTGATGAACGATCCGATAGTGCTGTTTGACGGAATTTGCAACTATTGCAACTCGTGGGTGAACTATGCGATCAGGCATGATAAAAAAGCAACGTTGAAGTTTGCAGCATTGCAATCAGAGATCGGGCAGAAATTGAGAAAACAATATGAACTGGATTCATCGATAGAAAGTGTACTGCTGATTGACAAAGGAAGAGTTTACCAGTATTCAGACGCGGCGCTGGAAATTGCAAAGCGGCTCGACTGGCCTGCAAAAGCCCTTTATGCATTGAAGATATTTCCCCGCTTTTTACGGACACCGGTTTACAAATGGATCGCCCGCAACAGGTATAAATGGTTTGGGAAGAAAGACGCCTGCATGATGCCTACACCGGAGGTG
>JBEVKW010000269.1:0-9803 GCA_040509495.1 Chitinophagaceae bacterium
TTGAAACGGATCAGGTCCTGTCGGCGATGATACTCCCAGGCAAACTCTCTTCCCCGTTCTGCCAGCAATGCATCCATAGTAAGTGTTGCAGTGGTGAAATCATGCGCATGATCACCGAATGCACGGAAACGAACCTGGTTCACCAGGTCTACTGCTGCCTGGTTGGCTACGTTTCCATTCTTACGCATGATCGCTTCTGCTTTCATCATCAGTGCATCTGCATAACGGAATACCACCCAGTCATTGCTCATGCTCTCATTGTCTCTTAAGCCTGCTTCGTATTCATACTTTTTGAAACGGACACCGTCATCCAGCAAAGCAGGATTGGTCGTATTATAGAGCGCTTTGATCTGCGGGCGATAGTTAAGCTGGCGGGTGGCAGACAACATCAATGGCGCGCCGGACGCACTGTACTGCGGACCTTCCATCCAGGTCTTGATACGTTTGTCGTTGGCGTCATAGGATCTGTAGAAATCTTCCAGCGTTGCATAACCATCCCAGGTGAAGGCGATCAGTCCGAATGTTTGCTGGCTCAACGTGTGCAGTGTCCAGCAATGGATCTGCAGGATATTGCCCGGGGTTTTCGTTTTGTCATACGGAACCACAAAGATGTTTTCTTTCGAGCCGCTATTGTTTGCAGTGAAATTGGAAAAGTAATCTGAAGAAAGAGAGTACCCCGTTGTATTGATCACGGCGTCTGTTGCTGCGATCGCCTCATCCAGTTTGTTAGTTCCTTTCCATTTCGGCGCATTCAGATACAGTTTCGCGAGCATCATGTTGGCCATTGCCTTTGTACAGGTGCGACCGTAATTCGCCGTTGTTGGAGCATCATCCAGGAATTGGATATTGTCCGTGATCTCTTTCACTACAAAATCCCAGACTTCTGTGCGTGTGCTTTGTTTTGGAATAGTGACGTCTTTGAAATCTGTAGAGATAGGCACATTTCCGAACCAGTCAAGCGCGCGGTAATAAAAGAATGCCCTCGCGATCTTCACTTCCGCAATGATCTTCGGTTTGCTGGGGAAATCAACAGGAGATTCTGCCAATTGGAACAGGATCTGGTTGGCCATAGAGATACCATCAAAGCAGAAACTGTAACCGCCATTCATCACCTGGAGGTTTGGATTGTATTCATGCTTGTGAAGAGCGATCCAGAGACCGTTATCATACCAGAGATTTGTTTCGCGGAACGGGATGATGCATTCATCGGTGCCCACGAGGTCAAGACTACCCGCGCCGAAACGGTTGGTGATCTTTCTCAACTGTGCATAGATCCTTCCCACGTTCGTCATTACTTCCGCTTCGTTGCGGAAGAAGCCATCAGCAGGAATAGAGGAGAATACTTCTTCATCCAACTTTGTACAGGATGCCGTGCCGGCGGCAAATGCCAGGAGCAAGCTGAATTTGATAATTATTTTTTTCATATAGAAGCTTTTTCATTGTTAGTTTCAGAATGATACATTCAGGCCCAGTGTGAACGTGCGGGTGCGTGGATAATAGTTGTAAGCATCGATACCCGGTGATAAACCCGCGAGGCTCAGTTCGGGATCAACACCTTTGTATTTGGTGATGGTGAACAACTGCTGAGCAGTAGCGTACACTCTCAGTTTTTTCACGACACCTTCGCTGAACGAGGTAGTGTATCCGATCGAGATATTATCGAGTTTTACATAAGAACCGTCTTCGATAAAGCGGGAAGAGTATTCAGCCTTTCCTTTATAACCCGGATAATCCAGTGCACTTAACAGGATGTTCTTGCCGCCGAGATAACCGAAGTTCTCATAGTAAAGGCGGTGGATATTCAGTACATCATTTCCGAAAGAACCTCTCAGGTTAAAGGAGAGATCGAATTTCTTATAGAAGATATTGTTGGCAAATGAAAGCTGGAATTTAGGGTATGCATTACCGGCCACCTGGCGATCGTTTTCATTGATCACACCATTCTTATCTGTGTCAGTATAGATCGGGAACCCGTTTGCATCGATACCTTCAAAGATCAGCGTAGTGAAGTTGCCGACAGGTTGTCCTTCGAGTACCTGGTGCGTCCATGTTTGTACGTCTGCACCGATATAACCCTGTTTCAGATCAGTGAGTTTAAATCCGGCATCGTTGTTAGAGAACGATACAACTTTGTTTCTGTTGCGGCTGAAGAGGAACGTGGAGTTCCAGGTCAGGTTGGCTGTTTTAACAGGTGTAGCGCTCAGCGTAACCTCGATACCACTGTTGCGGATCGTTCCTACGTTTGTATAAAGGGAATTGTACAAATTTGGCGGAACGGGTACGGCATATGTCCACAGCAGATCTTTTGTATTTCGGATATAATAATCGATGCTACCGGAGATCCTTCCGTTGAACAGGCCGAAGTCAGTACCCAGGTTCAGCTCTTCTTTCTTTTCCCAACGAAGGTCAGGGTTGGGGTTGCTCGCAGGAGGGTAGGTATTGATCCAGTTTCCATTGTATAATACGCGGCCACCGACTGCAAGCAGTTGCAGGGCGCGATAGTTACCGATATCCTGGTTACCCGTTACACCAAATCCTGCCCGCAGTTTCAGATCCGAAAGCCAGGAAACATTTTGCAGGAACGCTTCATTGCTCATTCTCCAGCCAAGGCTCACCGCAGGGAAATTACCCCATTTGTGATTTGCACCAAACCTGGAAGAACCTTCATGACGCAGCGAAACCTGTGCAAGATATTTATCATTCAGGTTGTAAATGACACGTCCGAAGAAGGCGATCAGTGTATTGGATTCTTTATAGCTCGACATCAGCGCCTGGCCCAGTGGCAATGCGCCACCGGCTCCGATATTGTTGAACTGGTAAAGATCCACATCGTAGTTGCTGTTGGTTGCGCCAAAGGTTTCGTTCTCGCCATGCTGGTATGAATAACCGGCGATCGCCTGGATATCATGTTTGCCGAAACGTTTGCGATAGTCGGTGCTTATTTCAAGCAGTTTATTATCATTTTCCCCGGTGTTGATGATCGCTGTACCATTGTTACCAATACCGATCGGGTAGTAGCGCGATTGGTATTTTGTATTCTTGAACTGATCCCTGATCAATGATCCGAAGGCTGATACATTCCATCCTTTGATCAACGCATACGTGAGCTTCGCGCTTCCGGTAAATGTTTTCTGTTTACCGTGATCCACTTCTTCTGCGAGCATCGCTACCGGGTTATAATACTGGAATGGTCCGGTGTTCCGATAATATCCACCCGCCAGTGTATTCGCTGGATCGTATACCGGTTCTGTCGGATTACGTCGGAAAGCCTGTTGCATGATCTCCTGGTCGGTAAAGTCACGATCAGTTTCTGCATACATCAGGTTATAATTGATGGTTAGTTTGTTGTTGAATTCTTTCTGCGTCATCGTTACTTTTCCCTGCAGGCGCTTGTTGGCATTGTCTTTCACGATACCTTGCGCACCGCGATAGTTCACTGCTGCTCGATAGTTGAAATGTTCTGTGCCTCCGGTCATCGCGAGATCATAGTAATGATCGATGGGCGTTTGCGTGATCTCTTCAAACCAGTCAGTGTTTGCTTTGAAATCAAACTCGCTTAAACGGCCGGGATAAACCTGCTCGATGGCTCCACGAAATTCCTCAGCGTTGAGATTGCGGAGTTTCTTCGCCACTTTCTGTACAGATACATAAGAAGAGAATTCAATTCCATGCTGACCCGCTTTACCTCTTTTGGTGGTAATGATGATCACACCATTGGTACCGCGTGTTCCATAGATCGCAGCAGCAGAACCGTCTTTTAATACATCGATCGATTCGATCTCATCCACGTTCACACTGTTCAGATCTCCACCGAGAATACCATCGATCACGAACAGTGGCCCTTGTCCGCCGGATAAAGTTGTCAGACCGCGGAGTTGTATATCAAAACCACCATTCACATCACCACCGGCAGGGCGGGAGATGTTCAGACCTGCCACACGTCCCTGTAATAAACCAACGGGGTTGCCGATATTTCCTTTGTTGAAATCAGCGGGCTTTAATGTGGTGATGGCACTTGTTACTTCTTTTTTGGTAGCAGTACCATAACCAACCACGACTACTTCTTCCAGCTTGCTGAAAGAAAGGGTCATTTGGATATCTAGGCTGGCTTGCCCCGTGAAAGCTGATTCTTTTGCTTCGAAGCCGACAGCGGTGAATACGATCGTCTCGCCGGTTTTGGCGGCAAGTTTGTAATGGCCTTTCGCGTCAGTGCTCGTAGCCAAACCTGTTTCTTTATTTTTCACTGTTACATCGGTCAGTGGTTCACCTTTTTCATTGGTGACCACGCCGGAAGCCGTTCCAGCGGTTTGTGCATGGCTGAACAATGGCATGATCAGCAGCAGGCTGGCGAAAAGAACTGTCACCCGCAACGCGGAGAGCAGTCTAGTCATTGGAGGGGTCATAAGCAATCGTTTTAAAATGATGAAGAATTTAATGCAGGAAGAGTGGCATCGCGATGCGGTCAGGCACCGGATACGATGATGAGGATAAGGCCAACAATAAAGCAGGCGAACATGCCGAGAAGCAGACCCGTCACTTTTCCTTTGGCGTGACGGAATTCTTTCCAGACAAGAACGCCCCAGATGGCGGCAACCAGCGTGGCGCCCTGGCCGAGACCATAAGACACCGCCGGGCCAGCTTTTCCTGCGGCAAGCAGGTTAAGCAGGTTACCGGTGCCCCAGATCGCGCCACCAAGAACGCCTACGAGGTGAAGGGGAAACTTTCCGCTGAAGTAATCTTTATAGGAGACGGGTGAGCCTTCCAATGGTTTCTTCATCATCACCGTATTGAAGATGAAGTTGCTGGCAAAGATGCCGACTGCAAACACCACGAACGCAGTATAGGGCGTCATCTTAAGCGGCTCCGGGTTGACGAAATTGTTCAGGTCCATTGCGACCGCGATAAAGCGATAGAAGAATGACATCAGCACACCTGCAGTGATCGATAGCAGAATTCCTTTGGTCGTTGCTTTTGACGTGCTGCCTGCTGCTTTCTTGTAAGCAACAGCATTCAGTATAATGGCGAGCATAACCAGTCCCACTCCGCCAAACAATAATGCGGGATCACCTTTCGCCACACCAAGGTAATTGATGATCACACCAAGGACCAACGCAATACCGATACCAACAGGGAAGGCGACCGACATTCCTGCAATGGCAATAGCGGCTGTAAGAAGGATGTTGGCAAGATTGAAAATGATGCCGCCGAGGAAGGCGCTTCCGATATTAGATGAACTTGCCTGTGCAAGATCATCCAGGAAAGAACGGCCGGAACTTCCCCAGCTTCCCAGAGTAAGCGCGGCAACGATGGAGAAAACAAGAATGCCGATCACATAATCCCAGTAAAATAATTCGAAGCGCCATTTACCCGTCACTAATTTTTGGGTATTGGCCCAGCTGCCCCAGCATAACATGGTGATGAAGCAGCAGACGATAGCTAATGAATAATCCTGTACGATAAACATGGCAAGCGGTTTTGGATGAAGGATGATAGCGTTATTCAGTGATCAGTTTCCGTGCGATCAGTTCGTTGCGATAGGGAATGGATGATTGTGCTCCCAAACGTGTTACACATACAGCAGCAGCTTCGCAGGCAAACCGGACTGCATTCAGCAGATCCTTTCCTTCGGAAAGTGAAACAGCCAGTGCTCCATTGAAGCAATCGCCTGCGGCGGTGGTGTCTACTGTTTTCACGGCGTGTGCAGGGATCAGGTGATGTTGTTCCCCATCGAATACCACCGCGCCCAGTGAACCCATCGTGATCACCACATTCTTTACACCCATTTCGTGGATCAGTCTCGCTGCTTCTTTGGCAGACTCAAGATCTGTTACGTCAATGCCGGACAGCATGGATGCTTCCGTGCGGTTGGGCGTGATGATGTCTACGTGTGTAAGCAGTTCGCTTGGTAATGCTGTTGCGGGAGCAGGGTTAAGGATGACTTTGATATCTTTTTCACTCGCGTATTTGACGAGGAAGAGAACGGTTTCCAAAGGGATCTCCAGTTGCATCAGGATGATGCTGGATGAATTGATGTCTGACAATGCAGCTTCCATGTCTGGTGGCAGGAGGGAGGCGTTTGCTCCGGGAGCGACCACAATGCTGTTCTCACCTTCCTGGTCGACCGTGATGAGCGCAACACCGGAAGGAAGTTCATCATCAGAAAGAATGTAACGTGTATCGATGCCTTCTTCGTCAAACAATTGAAATGATTGTTTACCGAAAACATCGTTTCCCATTTTTGAAATAAAGATCACTTCACCGCCGAGTCGTGCCACGGCAACGGCCTGGTTGGCGCCTTTACCGCCGGGGTTCATAAAAAAAGAGCCGCCGAGAACGGTTTCTCCGTGAGCGGGAATGTGGCTGGTTTTTACAACCATGTCCATGTTGGTACTGCCAACGACAATGATTTTCCTTGTTTTCATATGCAAGCGTTTTGGCGCGTTAGTTTGTTTTCGAATCGTTAGTGTCTGCCTGGTTCTGATTGGCGTAGGTTCCCGCAGATTGCGCAGA
Source organism: Chitinophagaceae bacterium (assembly GCA_040509495.1). Taxonomy (GTDB): domain Bacteria; phylum Bacteroidota; class Bacteroidia; order Chitinophagales; family Chitinophagaceae; genus Terrimonas_A. The sequence goes on from JBEVKW010000269.1 coordinate 6,511, forward strand.
TGGACGCGCAGATCCGCAGATATCTGACTGCTATTTTGCGGTGATCTGCGTATCTGCGCCTTGATCAGCATTATCTGCGGGAACCTTACATCAGCCGATTGATAATCTTATCGGACCATCTAATCATCTCCTGACAAACCAAAAATAAAGGCCGTGTTGACCGAAAAAGAGCCTATTTTTAGAAAAAGATAGAATCCTGAACAGGCGGTTTTGGAAAATGTGAGCAGGTAAATATTTAGTGTTCAGGTTTTTACAAACAGAATGATTGCTTAATTTCCTAACTCCCGGTTGCCATGACCAATTGTGCCACGATCATCCGCCTGGTGAATTCCCTTTCGCCGTCTGAGAAACGGCATTTCAGAATGACCACCCAGAAACAGGCCGGTTCCAAAGACTATTTATCGCTGTATGACATTATCGAAAAGAGCCACTCCGGTGAATCGGATACGCAGCAGGTGGTAGCGGCTTTTGCGAAAAAGCAACCCAATGCATCGATAGAAGCAACCTCGAAATACCTGATCAAAGTGGTAACGGATTGCCTGATCGAATCCAAAACAGAAAAGGATAATGAGTTCAATCTTTATCGCCGATTGCTGCGCGTGAAGATCCTGCAGGAACGTTCATTGCCTGCAGCAGCGAATAAGGAGCTGAAGAAACTGCGCGATCGATCTGTTGCCCTGCAGCATCACCTGATGCAGTATCTCACCTTCAGGCTTGAATTGAATCAGCTTTCAGATCAGCGTTTTCCCGGTATCACGGATGATTACCTGGTGGAAACGCAGATGAAGGCAAAGGAGATCCTGCGGATGGTGCATAATATCGAAGGCCACTATTCACTTTATGAGTTGCTGAAGTACCGGTTGATACATATGGGGAAGGTTGTGTCTGATGCTGACAAGAGAAAGCTGAATGATCTCTTGCTGAGTGAGATCAGCCTGGTGACGGGCAAAGTGAAGAACAGTTTTGAATCGAGAAAGCTGCATTTGTTATTTCAATCATTTTACTTTACAGATATCGCGGATCATCGTTCCGCATTACAAAGTTTCAACGAACTGAATCGATTGTTTGAACAAAATCCGGATCTGCATGATCATCCGCCGACGGATTATTATTCTGCATTGGATGGGATCCTGGATGTGTTAAGAATGGTTCGTAAGTATGATCAGGTACCGTTTTATATAGACAAATTGCAACGCATCAATACGGGTTCTTCACCAGAATACTTTCGTTATTTGGTGCAGAAAACCATTGCGATCTATGAGTTGTCTGTATTGACAGGAAAGGGCGATTTTACAGGAGCGATCGATTATGTGGAGAAGATCGACCCGCTCGTGTTGAAGTCATATCACCTCGTGAATATCGAAAAGCAAACAGAGTTGTTTTTTTATTGTGCGCTGGCGCATTTTGGGAAGAAGCAGTATAAGAAGGCACACCGGTTCATTCAATCTGCGATTATTGATAACAGGGGCAATGCGTCGGAGATGATCGGCAAGGCGGCGAATCTGCTGAACATGATCCTGTATTATGAGATCAGGGATTTTGAGTACCTGCAATACCAGATGCGTTCTTATCAGCGGTATTTTAAACAGCAGGGCGCATTAACGAAATGTGAAAAGCTGGTGTTGAAGACGATCCAGGCTAAGCCTTACAATAATACGAGTGCGAGGAACAGATCCTTACTGGCAAAGATGGAACCGATGATCAAAACGATCAGGAGTGATAAGTATGAAGATCAGTTGATGAAGTATTTTGATTTTGCAGAGTGGGCGGTGGGAAAGTTTAAGTGAGGTTTTCGGGTTGATATTTATTGTTGTCAGATTAGCGTAAGAGTATCGCAAAGTACGCAAAGTAACCGCAGAGGACGCAAAGTGAATCTTAGCGCTCCTGGCGATTACTTTGCGTTCTCTGCGATACTCTTACGCAGACAGGATAATAGTCCTACTTCTTAGCTTTTTCCGGGACAAGGATCGAACTTCCCTTAGCCCCCACGAAGAAAACCACCAATGTCGCTTCTTTGGTCTTGCTGATATTTCTTGTCTGATCATGAAGTCCCGCTGGCTCTTCCCAGAAAACATCTCCCTTCTTATAGATCGTCTTTACTCCTTCAAAGGTATGTTCGATCTCGCCGTCCAGTACGTATCCAACCGTGGCCATCGGATGCCTGTGCGGTTTGGATATTTCTCCCGGAGCATATCTGATAAATATCACTTCAACCTGATCTTTCTGAAGACTGGCGGGTAGTTGTTTGTTGAAAAGGATTTTCGGTGGATAAGTGGTTACGTTCTCATCGGCATGCGTTTGATGTTGAGCTTTTGAGTTGAATGTAAAAATGGTAAGTAGAGTGAGGCTGAGAATAAATTTTTTCATAATTGTGATTTTTTAAGTGATCGCCTTCGACGGCATGAGATGTACACATGAAACGTGATAGCTGTAGATCAAATGGCATACCGTCCAAAGAAAGGAGCGAAGTGGAAGCATATATTCTGATTGGCCAATCCTGTTGAAAATCGCTACAGTAAAGTATTTGAGGAGAATGAGACGAAGGTTCTTTTCTTTTGTTTGAGGTCATTGCGAGGTCGCGTAAATAGATTTTTTTTCACTGTATTCGGTGAATTCACTACGGTTTACACTTCTATTCGTGAGAAGGGTGGTTGAGTTGAAAGAGGCAGCCGGTCGTTATGCGCGGACTCCGCTTTTGCTTCGGGTTTGCAGAAGCTATTCGGCCGCTCCCATTAGGTTGTGTCCGGGCGTTGCTTCCGACTATCATCTGCTTTCAAACGGAGACAGAGATCCCGGCTCACCGCAGACTTTATCCTCGCTCCGACGCTGCAAAGGGGTGTAGCGTCGGATAAAGAACGGTTTTCGCGACAACCTTTTACCAGACTTCGATCCGGTTTTCTTTCTAAGCAAATTAATAGCAAGACGGTCCAAAACACGATGGTCTTTAACCCATACGGAGAAAACTTCTAATGTAGAACTGTAATTTTTATTTTGTCATTGGCGGACGTTAATTTTGGTAATCTCCCACACAGTATGATCAAAAAGAAAGAAACATATCAGTCATGGTTTTTTATAAACCAAAATGAAGAGCAAAGACTTTTTAAGACGGATGAGCAGGCAGCAGCAGACACATTTGTGTCGTTTTTATCAGATAGGGATTATGGTGACGGGGTCAGGCTCTTTCGGTTTGATATTTATGTTGAACCCAGCATTAATTTGGGGCGCCATCGGGATAGCATTTACACCCGCTCTGCGCATTTGACAGCGCATGTAGATTATTTAGCTTTTATTAA
>JBEVKW010000270.1:0-6170 GCA_040509495.1 Chitinophagaceae bacterium
GGCTCGGTGATGCATTGAACCCCTGCCCCTATATCGCTGAAAAGATCTTCAAAGAGATCATTGACAATCCGCCCGCACTTGCTTCAAAAGGAGGAATGATCAACAGCGGTGTGGAAGCCGGACTGGATGAACTCCGCGAGATCTCGCACAGCGGTAAAGAATATCTTACCAAACTTCAACAGAAGGAAGCAGAGATCACAGGCATCAGTTCATTGAAGATCGGATTCAACAACGTATTCGGCTATTACCTGGAAGTGACCAATTCGCATAAGAACAAAGTTCCGGAATCGTGGATGCGTAAGCAAACACTTGCAAACGCAGAACGTTATATCACACCAGAGCTAAAGGAATATGAAGAAAAGATCACCGGTGCGGAAGAGAAGATCCTTGCAACTGAACTACGCATTTATGATGCTCTGCTGAATGAACTGTTCGACTATCTCTCTCCCGTTCAAACCAATGGCAATATTCTGGCAGTGATCGATTGTTTGTCCTGCTTCGCACAGAACGCACTCTACTTCCATTATAAAAAACCATACCTGCATGATGGCAGGGAATGGGTCGTAAAGGAAGGACGTCACCCCGTGATAGAGCGTCATCTGCCCGTAGGCGAAACATATATCCACAATGATCTCGAGCTGAATAAATCAGATCAGCAGATCATCATCCTTACAGGTCCCAACATGAGTGGTAAATCTGCATTGCTCCGGCAGACAGCTTTGATCACCCTGATGGCGCATATCGGATCCTTTGTGCCTGCAACGGAGGCAAGAATTTCACTGACCGATAAGATCTTCACGCGTGTTGGTGCATCAGATAACCTTAGCGGCGGAGAGTCCACCTTTATGGTTGAAATGAATGAAACAGCAAGTATCATCAACAATATCACTCCTCGCAGCCTGATATTGCTTGATGAGATCGGAAGGGGAACGTCAACTTATGACGGGATCTCCATTGCCTGGAGTATCGCTGAGCATCTGCACAATACGCCGCACCAGCCCAAGACCCTCTTTGCTACGCACTATCATGAACTGAATGAACTGGAAATAAAGCTCGATCGCGTAAGAAACTACCACATCACCAATAAAGAGATCGGCAACAAGATCATCTTCCTCCGCAAACTTGCACCGGGCGGAAGTACACACAGCTTCGGTATACACGTGGCAAGAATGGCTGGTATGCCACCTTCACTGATCGACAGGGCGAATGAAATACTGAAACATCTTGAATCCAAACATGTTGATGATACCGATGAGCCTTCAGGAAAAAGCCAGACAAAAGAGAAGATAAAGTCGCTCTCGGCGCCGCAGTTCCAGTTATCCATCTTTGATGCGCATTCACAAACATTTGGAGACATCAGGACTCTGCTGGGATCTATCGATATCAACCGGCTAACACCGGTTGAAGCACTATTGAAGCTCCAGGAAATAAAAGACATGCTTAAGTAAGGTCATAAACTGACCCTGGTACAGACCCGGACTGACCGCATAAGAATAATCTTGTGCGGTTTTTTGCGGCTATTTCTTTGACATTTATCAAAAGTTCATGGCTTTCGTGAGATCAAGTGGACATCATTCCCGTTGAATTCCACTGTTTTAACGTCAAACCCCTATTTTAAATAAGCAATAACACTTATTTTATCTCGTTTAATGGGGTGTTAAGAAACCACTATCTCATGAAACCAACTCTACCTGTTTTATTTCTTGCCCTGATCCTGCCATTTTTTTCTATCGCACAACCCTGTACACCACAGGGAACTGAATCCGTTTACGGCACTAATAATGTCTGGATCGGTTATGTGTACGATAACATGGATCTCACGAATTACCGTGGCTATGTTACGGAAGGTACAGCCACAAATCCATCTTTTGATCAGTCTTTTGGCGGCGGTGACGTCAACTACACGACCAATGGCTGCCCTGTCTTCACCTCTACCTTCAGCGTGCGTTACCGTTTGCAAAAAACCTTTGCGAATGGCGCTTATACTTTCCTGGTGGGAGGTGATGATGGTTACCGGCTCAGCATCGACGGAGGCGCTACCTGGATCATTGACCGCTGGGTTGATCAGGGATATGCATCCTATTCGGTAAGTGTACCGCTAAACGGAACCTACGATCTCGTACTGGAATACTACGAAAATGGCGGAGGCAACCGTGTTTCTTTTACGGTGACCCAGGATTGTACAGGTACGGAAAACACTGCTGTCTATGGAACGAATAATGTCTGGAACGGCTACGTGTACTCCGGCAATAACTTCACCACTTACAAAGGCATGGTGCATGAAGGCAATACATCGTCACCGAATTTCGATCAGAGTTTTGGAGGCAGCAATGTGCTTTATCCTACCACCGCCTGTAACGTGCTGACAGAATATTTTAGCGTCCGATACCGCCTCAGCAAGAATTTCGCGAATGGACAATATCGTTTTATTGTGGGAGCGGATGACGGCTACAGACTGAGCCTCGACGGAGGTACCACCTGGGTAATAGACAACTGGAATGCTCACTCCTATACCTCCACAACCTACACTACCACCCTGTCCGGCACACGGAATGTGGTTTTGGAATACTTCGAAAATGCTTCTGATAACCGCGTCAGCTTCAGCATGCAAACAATGATCCTTCTACCGGTAAATCTGATCTCCTTCACCGGGCAGGGAAAAAACGGGGTAGCCGAACTCAAATGGAAGATCACCCGCGACAGTGATCCTGCCTGGTTCGATATACAGCGCAGTACAGATGCGCTCAGCTTTACCACAGTAAACCGTCTTGCCGGCCAGGCCGCAATGATAGGAACCAATGATATCAACTATCAATACAACGATGCATTACCGAAACCTGATGCTTATTACTATCGTTTAAAAATGACGGATAATGCAGGGGTCATCTCTTATTCACCAGTAATAGCTGTTACGACGACATCAGTAAATGCAGCAGTCACCAAGATCTTCCCTACTATCGTTGATCATAGTTCGCTGTATATCCAGTCCGGTAAAAAATTGCGGAAAGCGGCGTATTCTATTTTTGACCTTAATGGCCGATTGGTCACCAAACAATTACATGGAAGCCTGGAAGCAGGTCAGCCAGTAAACATATTTTCAAAGACACCGGCGCTTTCCAAAGGCTCTTATATTCTAAAACTCAGTGATGGCGATGAAGACATAAGCCAGCACCGCTTCATCGTATTGTAGAACTAACGACTTGTGCTGTCATCATTCCACCAGGAGCGAAGGGGAAAGATCGCTCTTTCCCCTCTTTTTTTCATGATACACTCTTGGTTTATCCAACTGTTCCAGCAACAAAAAATGTCTCCCCATCCCCGCTTTTTCTCTTTTTTCTCTTTAACCTCTTAGTCTTATATTTACTATAAATCACGCAACCATGAAATTGTTCAGATCAACTGCTTTGGGTTTTCTTTCGTTTGCCCTGTTGATGGGCTTCTCATCCTGCGAAAAAGAGTCAGAACAGAAAAAAGTAAATTACTATACCAAAAGTGATATTCCTGGAACAGGTGCCCAGATCGCACCAACTCCAAGCCCGTCAACCGGTCTGGCAAAACTCTCTGTGAACTATGATAAACGAACAAAAATCCTGAACTACACGATCAGTTGGAGTGGTCTTTCCGACAGTGTGATCGCGGTAAGGCTGAATGGTCCGGCCCCGATCGGTTATAGTGCCATCAGAACTCCGTTCACTGTTGCTGCCGGAGATTCTACCAGTTTTTCTACAACCCCTTATATTGTTCTGCAGCAGACAACCGGCACGGCACCGAGGGCATTATTGCCATCTACAGGTTCTTTCACCGGAGCCTACACACTTGACGAAGTAACAGGAAAAGAACTCAACCTGTTGAATCAATATTATTACGTAACACTGCATACAAAAACCACACTCCCTGTGCCCGGAGCTTCCCGCTTCTTTTTCCGTTGGTTTGGAGAAGTAAGAGCCCAGGTTGTATTTCAGTAATAACTGTCTCTTATAAAAAAAGCGTTTATACAAATTGTATAAACGCTTTTTTTATGTTCAGGCAGTTTGAAACCAAACCGGTTTAGCATCATCCCAATCGCCATTGTAATTAATACACAACTCCTCTCCTGCTTTTATCGCCCGCACAGTCCTGATCCCGATCAATGCATGATCAAAATCCATCTCATACTCACAGTTGGAGGTGGCTGAATGATTGTATAAAGGAACATACCCGAGCGCCATGCAACATTCCTGCTGGTCATGTCCCCATTCAAAAATATAGTCATGTAATAACGTTCGATCCAGGTGTTTCCGGTCATCACCACTCATGACGATCACAGGCGAAACTTCAATCAATGTACCGGCATCAATATCTTCTGAGCTGAATACACCACGTCCGCTGGCTCCCGTATCAGCTATATAAAGAAAAGGAAGGATCATGAAACATACGCTTTTTGCGAAAATCGCATATTTCTTAACACTGAGGAAAGATTGATGGACCGTTCTGATTGCCGTACTTCGTATTTTTGGGACATGACTGAAGAACTCAATCAACAACCCTCGATGCTGGAACAGTTTGAGGCTGTTATTCTTACAGAAGACAAACTTCAGATCAGGGATTTCCTGAACGATCAGAATATCAGTGATGTCGCTGACCTGGTATATGAATTCCCGGATTTTGAAGGCCAGATCATCGCCAATATGTCTGTACACCGTGCGGCCAGTGTGTTCAAGATCCTTGAGTTCCCCACGCAAAAACGAATTATTCAAATCTTACCTCCGAATACAGTTGCGTCACTTTTAAATGAACTGCCTGCGGATGACCGGACTGATTTCCTGGAAGAGCTGCCGAGCAATGCTGTCCGCGAGCTGATCAAACTCATGGATCCCGAAGAACGGAAGATCACTCTTTCGCTGCTGGGTTATCCCGAGAATAGTATCGGAAGATTGATGACGCCTGATTATGTATATGTTTATCCGGAAAATACCATCGAAGAAGTATTCTCGACGATCAGAAAATACGGGAAGGATAGCGAAACGATCAACGTGATCTACGTCATCAATGAAAAAGGCGAATTACTCGACGATATACGCATCCGTGATTTTATCCTGAATCCACCGGATAAAACGGTTCACGAACTGATGGACGAACGCGTGACCGCCCTTAATGCGTATGATGACCAGGAAAGTGCCAGCGAAGTATTCAAGATGAATAATCGCGTTGCATTACCGGTTGTCAGCAACAGCAACAAACTTTTAGGTATAGTGACCATCGATGATATCCTCTGGGTAGCAAGTGAGGAGTTTAGTGAAGACATTCAGAAGATCGGTGGTACAGAAGCACTGGATCAACCCTATCTCGAGATGCCGATCATGCGGCTGTTCAAAAAGCGGGTTGTATGGCTGATCATCTTATTTCTCGGTGAATTGCTGACAGCCACGGCAATGGCGTACTTCGAAGACGAGATCGCAAAAGCCGTGGTGCTGGCACTGTTTATTCCACTGATCATCTCAAGCGGTGGTAACAGCGGCTCACAGGCATCCACGCTGATTATTCAGGCAATGGCCGTGGGCGAGATCAGCATTGCCGACTGGTGGAGGGTAATGAAGAGAGAGATCGTTTCCGGGCTTCTCCTGGGAACCGTTCTTGGCATCTTTGGATTTTTGCGCATCTTTCTCTGGCATTCGTTTGCGCCCGACATTTACGGCGAACATTGGATGGGTATTGGCATTACCGTTGGTATTACGCTGCTTGGCGTAGTGCTGTGGGGCACCCTTTCCGGCAGTATGCTTCCCATGGCGTTAAAGAGGCTGGGCGCAGACCCGGCGGTTTCCTCCGCGCCGTTCGTAGCGACATTAGTAGATGTTACGGGGTTGATCATTTACTTTTCAGTTGCATATATGATTTTGAGTGGAAGTTTGTTGTAAAGCAATTGAGTTGCTTTACAATAAACTTGATGAAGGAGTTGTTGCCGGAAGCCGGCGGGCTTTTTTTTGCCGGGCGGGCAAGGGCGCTGTTTTTTCCGAGGGATAGCCTCGGAGACTTCATTTACTTTTTGCCGGGCGGGCAAAGCGCTTTTTTTCCGAGGGATTACCTCGGAGACTCCGTTTACTTTTTTTGCCTTGATGCAAAAAAAGTAACAAAAAAAGATCAAGGCTGAGGAAAAAATGGCTAAAAATGGGAGGGTGTCACCTGCACAAAAA
>JBEVKW010000271.1:0-7984 GCA_040509495.1 Chitinophagaceae bacterium
AACAGACCCTACTTACCAATAGCGTTGAAATGAAGATGTATAGTGGCAAAAAAAATCACTCTGCCATGCTATAGAAGAAACATATAAAACCATCTAAACGGCAAATATCACACTGAGGAACATCTACCAAACTGCATACTCCTGTCATCCCTCACGCCATTTTCTCCGTCAAATATCTCCAGTAACGCTTTGGCATGTGACGGATATGCAGTTTCATGTTTTTCCTCTCGGGTATATTAACACTCGAAAAATACTGACACCATAATTGCTGACAGAGTTCTTCCTTTTCATCAAGCACGGAGGACCTTTCTTCAACAATCTCTGCACGAGAAGAGGATCCAAAGTCGATGCGAACCTCCTCCACGGAAGACCCATCATAATGTATTCCATATTTTCTCCGAACGTCGTAGATCAACCAACGCTGATCAGCATATCTGTCCCTGAAATGTTTCAGAATTAGTGGCAACACATTGTAGTCAGGCTGGATCACGCTGTAATACAGTCCATCGCCAGTTAGCTTGAATCTGACAAAAGCTTCCATCCTGTGTTTTTCACGATACACTTTACGGCTCATCTGCTGTACAAATAATACATCCGGATTGCCGTAATTATTTTCAATCGGTTTTTGGGATGATAATGTATACTGAACATACCGAAGCAGGCAATTATCCATTTCCGGAAGTTCCGCCAGAAAACATCTATAAAACTGGTTTATTGCTGCCATTGACATTTTTTCATTCAATTTCGCAAGCACTCGTTTTGCTTTTTTTTCATCAGTATAAACAACATGAGGCTTATCAAACAATGCAGGAGAAAAATTATCCTCTCTATATACAGTCACATCTTTAAACTTATACTCATATACTTCAAAGATCGTACTGAGCAAGCCGGGAAAACTTCCGTCAAAGACAACCTGTTTCATACTAAAACAATTGAAGTTGAGGAGAAAATCCTGTTTTGTATTTACTAGCTCCTTCTTTCAATATGAAAGCCCTGATCTGTTCCGGCTGCCAGTCTTTTCGTTCGAAATCTTTATCGCAGACAAGAAAATATCTGACCTTATTGATCATTAAACCCATTTTTTTCAAATGATCCCAATTAAGACGTCCAAAACGTCTTGCCTTACAGATCTTTCGTGCAGATTCCAGTCCCAACCCCGGCACTTTTATCAGCAACTGATAGTCGGCTGAATTTATGTCTACCGGAAAATCCTGCATGTTCTTTAAGGCCCAGCTAAGCTTGGGATCTATTTCCATTTCCAGTTGAGGCGTGGCGGCAGTGAGGAGATCATCCACCTGAAATCCATAAAATCGCAATAACCAATCTGCCTGATATAAGCGATTTTCTCTGATGAAGGGAACGGGTGTTCCTACAGAAGGTAATCTTTTATCATTACTTACCGGTACATAGCCGGAATAATAAACCCGTTTCAATTTCATCTTTTGATAAAACTGTGTGGCGATACCTAAGACATCCAGATCTGTTTCTTTTGTTGCCCCAACTATCATCTGAGTACTTTGGCCCGCGGGAAGAAATAATCGGGATTGGCTTGAAACTATTCTTTGATCTTGATTCGCGGCGATGGCATTCTTCAAATATTTCATAGGCTGGATCATATCTTCCCGCTTTTTGTCAGGGGCAAGAAGAGCCAGACCTTCCTGAGTGGGCATTTCTATATTCATACTGAGTCTGTCAGCATATAAACCAGCCTGGCGGAGCAACTCATCACTTGAGCCCGGGATCGCTTTAAGGTGAATATACCCGTTGAAACGGTGTTCAGTCCTTAGCTTTTGAGCAATTTTCACCAGGCGCTCCATTGTATAATCTGCATTCTTAAAAATCCCGGAGCTTAAAAAAAGGCCTTCGATATAATTACGGCGGTAGAAACTTATAGTGAGGTCGACGACCTCGTCTATAGTAAAAGCTGCCCGGCGCACGTCATTACTCCGTCTGCTGACACAATAAGCGCAGTCGTAGATGCAATGGTTGGTAAGCAGTATTTTCAGCAATGAAACACATCGTCCATCTTCTGTATACGCATGACAAATACCCATTCCTGTCGCATTTCCCAGGCCTCCATTCTCATTTTTACGCTTGCTGCCACTGCTGGAGCAGCTTACATCATACTTAGCTGCGTCTGCCAGTATTGAAAGTTTTTCAAGTGTTCTAGTATTCATGTTCACGGATTAAAAGTTAAGTTCCAGGGTTTCGTTTCCTGACAGCATAGCCAGCACCACAGATCACGAACTCGCATGCCTTAAAAGAAACTGTACACCATCAGGAAAAATTCTAGGACTTATTCAGAAATTAATACCTTCTATTTGCACATTGAAAATATACCAGAATCCAAGGTCCTGATTATATTCAAATTCAACCGTCCACTGCCCCTGCAAATGCAGATATTCTGTTTGCAGTGAAACACGAAGTTTATATTGTCCGCTTACAATTGAGTATCTGTCATTAACCTTGCACTCTCCCTGCTCCAATTCACCTTCGCTCATGTCTTCATAAGCCTGTTTAAACTGATTGATATACCAACGGAATTCTTCATCCGTCAAAGGCTGCCGTTCGTTTAATTGCACACTTCTCTTTCTCAAATGCGGAAGATATTCAACCAGATCACGGCGCAGTATACGACTGATAATATCAAGTGCCGCCTGACCATTATCATAAACCGGGTCCGGATAAAATTCATCATAGATAAAACAGTACATCATTCCCGGCATATCAAAATCCTCGATCTCCTTTTCGAATAATTCTTCCGTCGCAAACCTGTAGAGCTCTTTTGAAGAAACATTCGGACTGCACGCATCCAGTGTAACTCCATTGTTGCGCATGAGTGCATTCAATTCCTGCCAAGCTTTTTCAAATTCTCCCTCTTCCAATTCAGTAACAGGCCTGAAATTCCCGGGTTTGCCGATCTTTTCGAAGACCTTTATCATTTTATAATCTTCCAACTGTTTTTCAAATGCAATCACCTGCTTAAGAAATTCGTGTTCTATTTCAGCGGGCAGAGGTTCTTTTTGTTCAGAAAACCTGGCCCCCTTTTCCAGCATCAGTTTCATTTTCAAAATACTGTTCTCGGCCCGGATGCGCTCGTCATTATTCAAGTGCGAAAAATCTTCTTTCATATTAAATATTTAAATCCTTGTGTTTATCAATTTCACTAATCATTCAGGATTTAAATATAGAACCGGATCAATACCTCTTCCAATGGAAAAAAACAATTTCTTGACGTAAAAAAACGGCACTTTTTTATTGGTAATTCAATCTTTAATACTTACGACAAAACATCATCTTTGGTATCAAAAAAGACGTCCTTGTTCTCCCGGCCGCCTGAAGATGGTGGTATCCAGCTCGTATCTATCTTCGTTAAGCTGGTAGATCTTTCCATACTTCTTATACTGTTGTTGTATAATTTGCGCGATGCTTCCTTCCCCTCTCATCCTCAATCCCCACCGGGAGTCATTCACTTTCCCGTCATGTGATTGCTCTATCAGGTGCCAAACTTTATCAGCCCGGTCAGGAAAATTTTTATATAACCAGTCGTGAAAAAGCAGCTTAATAGCTCCGTTCAAGCGGATAAATGTATACGCAGTGAATTTAGCGCCAGCATCGGCGGCAGATTTCATAATGCTATGCATTTCGTGATCATTTAGTCCGGGGATCATAGGACCTAACATTACGCCCATTCTGACACCTGCAGAACTCAATTCTTCAATAACCTTCAATCGTTGTTTTGCCGTGGTAGTTCGTGGTTCCATTACTCTTCTCAGGTCTTCATTAAAAGATGTAATAGAAACCATTGCTGAAACAAGTTTCTTTTTTGCAAGCTCCTGTAGTACATCCTTGTCTTTAATGATCCAGGCATTTTTCGTTAAAATGCCAACAGGTTGATTGAACTGGTTACACACTTCAAGTAAACCACGGGTAAGCCGGTATTTTTGCTCTGCCGGTTGATAACAATCTGTATTGCCGCTTAGCATAATTGGCATCACTTCCCATTTGGGGTGCATCAACTGTTTTTTCAGTAACTCTGGAGCATTGATCTTCACGATTATCTTTTGCTCAAAATCCAGGCCTGCGCTATATCCCCAGTATTCATGAACGTTCCGTGCATAACAATATATACAACCGTGTTCGCAACCTGCGTAAGGGTTCATGCTGTAGGCCATTCCAACATCCGGACTCTCCACCTTATTTACGATTGTGCGAGACTGTTGTTCTATATATTGCGTTGGGAGATTAGTTTCTGACCAATCGTCGATTCCTTCTATGTGCTCGCGTGTGAGTTCGTCTTTGAGGAATTTGTTACTTGTATTTATCTGTGCGCCCCTGCCCTGAAGATATTGATCAGCCTCCTCTTTTTCCCTTGGCTTCATTCTAAAAGGATCCATAAATAATGCTATTAAAACAGTGAATTGCAGTTATTCCCTTGCTGTAAAGGCATGACATGCCAAACTACCAAGAGATTTCCGGTACCAACATTATCCGACATAAGCCAAGAGGTTGGGTAAATCAATTAAGGATTACATATACACAGAAGGATTCAAGCAAATGCGATACTGAGCCTTTAATTTCTTTACCCGTTCCTCTCAGAATAAAACTCCCTGTTTTGTATTAACAGGAAGATTCTGAAATTCAAATCTTTTCAGCACATGATATCCTTTGTCTCCCAATCTTCTTTTTAACAAGATCATTCCATCTGCTATAAATCTTCCCGTAAAGCTCTTGTTACTATATTCCAGCCAACTTTGCTCATATTGCCATGGAAGCAATTTTCTGGCAATAGTCAGGTGAGGGTCGTCAATAAAATGAGGTTTTTGAGTCTTATCAAACTTTAAGAGCGATTGAGATCCTTTTATTTCTTTCACTAACTGGCGTATCGGCTCTTTTGTTGTTACAGTTATATAAATGCTATGAGAGGGAAAGCTTCCGAAATCCTTCAATTCAACTTTGAAAGGATACTGACTCATAGCTTTCAGTTTAAGACAATTGAGAATTTTTTGTTCCATCATTTCTAATTGCGTAAACCTTACCAGCGTAAGATGAGGTTTGCTCCAGATGGCTTGTTCTGCTTTAAATTTCTCTCCGAATTCCTGCTTTACTTTAACGATACGATCACGCAATTCTTCGTGCGGATTCAACACCAGCAGATACTCGCTGCTGCGATAGGTTGACAGTATGCTGATATCGTTTTTCATAAAATTAATTTTAATTATGTATTATGGCATCAATCCAAAAATGTTAATGATCTTGCAAGTTTCTCCCGGAATTTTCTTTAACAGCACAAGTTCGGAGGCGGTGAATATTTCGAAAAAACTTCGTTGAGAATAATCTCTCATTGCACGTTCATAAACTTCTTCCGTCAATTGACCTGAAAAGCTTAGATGGGGTCTGGCAGACCATTTTACCGGTGGACATCCATTCGATTGAATGTATTCGCCAATGACATCCAGTTTTTGGGCAAGGAGGTTGAACGGCATATGGTCCTGGATCCGCATATAAACGGTGTGCGGCGGTATACCACTGAAATTATTTAATGTTACATCAAATCTTTTATGAGTACTGCAAACGCGTTGGATCCAGCGGATCAGCGTTTCTTCCATTGAATCTCTCGCTATAAAACCTGCTACGGCTATATGAGGCTTGGATCGCAGGCCTTCCTTATCAGGATAACGTTGATGAAAGTATTGCCGTTCTGCCAGCACCTTACTGTATACATCCATATCAGGATGTATAACAAGCATGTATTCAAATTCATCCTGCCGGGCGGGTGCGATATTGTACACATCTGTCCACTCATTCCAGGTAACACCTGGCATCATTCTCTGAACTGTCGCTTGTAACATAAGGTTCTCCTTTGATCATTTTCTTAGCATAAACTTACTAAATTATTTAGTTTTTTATTTTATTTTAGCTAACTTTATTTTTCAATTATTGAATCATCTTGTTTATTAATCGTTTGAATATGGAAGACGAATTCTATGGAGCAGCATACAGAGGCTCAAAGCAGTTTTCTCAGCAGCAGATAAGAACGGCCAATGCAACAGGATTTGGCGCTGCAGCTGATGATTATATGGAAAGAGGGATTGATTTGAATGAGCAATTGATCATGAATAAACCTGCGACTTTTTTCTTTCGCATGCGTGGAGATGCCATGATCGGAGCTGGCTTGAATGATGACGATGTTCTTATTATTGACAGGAGTATAAAGCCTACCAATGGCCGGATCATTGTTGCTGCCGTAGATGGAGAGTTACTTGTGAGGCGCTTTCAACAGACATTCAACCGCGTGATACTTTCTCCTGAAAACAATAAGTACAAACCTATTGAAATAGGAGAATACAATACATATTCGGCATGGGGAGTTGTTACTTGTGTTATCCACCTGGTTGATTCCATGTTGCAGGCTCATTTACATAACAGAAAGAAAGATAACAAGTCATCAAACTGGTAGTATGAAGGCCATTGTTGATTGTAACAGTTTTTATTGCTCCTGCGAGCGGTTATTCAAACCTCAATTAGAGAAAAGACCGGTTGTTGTGCTTAGCAACAATGATGGCTGTATTGTTTCAAGAAGCGATGAAGCCAAAGCTGTGGGTGTAGAAATGGCCGGGCCTTATTTCCAGGCGAGGCATCTGATACAAAAACACGGCGTAGCTGTTTTTTCCTCTAATTATAATTTGTATGGAGATCTGAGCATGCGCGTGATGGATACATTAAGGGCTATTGCGGGAACAGATAAGGTGGAAGTTTATTCAGTCGATGAAGCATTTGTCGATCTTCCGGAAATGCCGCTCGATCAATTGGAAAAAGCTGCGCGTCAAATGAAAGAAACTGTTGAGCAATGGACCGGCATCTCTGTGTCTATTGGCGTAGCACCAACAAAAACATTATCGAAGCTCGCTAATTATTTGGCAAAGAAAAATAAAAAGGTAACCGGTTGTGTCACTATTCTTGCGACTCAGCAACAACAACGGGAAGCACTGGAACAGACAAGATTGAATAATATATGGGGAATTGGTCGTGCCAACGCGGCAAAGTTATTCAATATGGGTATTACCAGCGGATGGGAGTTAGCAACTATGCGGGAAGAGTGGGCCCACACACATCTTGGCGGAGTAATTGGCGTACGACTTATAAGAGAATTAAGAGGCGAGTCGGCTGTTGATACAAAGAAAGAGCTGACCGAGAAAAAAATGATAGCTACTACCCGAATGTTCGGTACGCCGGTAAATAATATCGACGATATAAAAGAAGCAGTAGCTACTTATACCTCCCGCGCGGCTGAGAAACTTCGCCGCCAATATAGCGCTGCAAAAGTCGTGAGCGTCTTTATTGTAGGCAAAGGGCAAGACCATTTGCTGGATTGGCGGGAAGACAGCATCAGTGATCATACAACACTTCCTGTAGCAACATCCATCACGCAGGAACTGATCAAACCCGCACTCGAACTGGTGGAGCACCTTTACCAACCCGGCAATACTTACAAAAAAGCGGGCGTAATGCTGAGCGGGCTTGTTCCAGATGATTCCGTACAGGGTAGTCTTTTTGATAATGCTGACAGGAATACGCAGCGGCAATTGATGAGTATGATGGATAATATCAATTTTAGTCAACGCGATGATGTCTTAAAATTTGCTTCTTCAGGAACAACCAGAGACTGGAAAATGAGACAGGAACTCAGAAGTGGAAGATATACGACCCGGTGGGATGAGCTTTTCGAAGTTAAATAGTCCCGAATATAGTCTACTAAATCTACATTTTTGGGACTATCTCATTAAGTGTGTAAACTTTTAATCGGGGTTGTTTTGTTTACAATCTGACTCTTGTTTCAAAAATAGTTAAACACTGACCGAGGAGCTTTGCCCAGTTATGGATGGGCATGGTCCATTTTTTTGTAGCCTCTCGTAAAGCGAGGTACACAGACTTCATGACCGCCTCATCTGTGGGGAACGATAGTTTGTTTTTGGTGTACTTT
>JBEVKW010000272.1:0-16890 GCA_040509495.1 Chitinophagaceae bacterium
GCCACTTGTTGCCAGCGACACCATCGCTTTTTGTTTTTGATGGAAGGCAAGAAATGAATGAAGGTCAAGTGACGTCAGAATGTCAACATTGATCGTAAGAAAATCTTCACCGGGAGTAAAAAGCTGTTTTGCTTTCAGCAATCCTCCGCCCGTTTCCAGTACGCGATCCGATTCATCACTGATAATGATATTGCTTCCGAAACCATTATTGCTATTGAGCGTATCAATGATCTGCTCTGGGAAATGATGAACGTTGACAATTACATCAGTGATATCATAGTGTTGTAAATATTCAATATTCCGTTGCAATAACGACTTGCCATTGATAACCGCCAGTGCTTTCGGATGTTTATCTGTCCAGGGTTTAAAACGTGTTCCTAAACCTGCAGAAAAGATCATCGCCTTCATGTTACACTAATTTGTTTGACGCGAATCTCGCGAATTAAGCAGGTTTTTGATTTATCCAATTCTTTGCATCCTGAACAACATGTTGCAGTTCAATATTCACTTTGAACTTATTTCGGAGATGGCGTGCAAGCGCGTCGGCTGCGTATACGCTGCGATGCTGGCCGCCGGTACAACCGAAGCTGACAGAAAGACTTTCAAAACCTCGTTTGATATAATCTTCAACAGAGATATCCACGATATCAAAACTACTGTTGAGAAACTCCTGCATTTTTGTTTGTTGCTCCAGGAAATCTTTTACTTCCTTGTCACGGCCTGTTTGATATTTCATGGTTTCAAAACGGCCCGGGTTTAAAATTCCTCTGCAGTCAAATACATACCCGCCGCCATTGCCGCTCTCATCGGCCGGGATCCCATTTCGGTAAGAGAAGCTTTTGATCTTAACTACAAGTGGCGTTTCTTCAGTAGCCTGGATCGGTGTGAACAGCTGTATGATCTCATCCGAAACACAGAGATCCAGTACTTTTTTGAATTCCGGAACAGCGATGCCCAGGCTTTGGTTTTCAAAAAACTCTTTCAGGTTTCTTAATCCAAGCGGGATGGCGGTAAGGAATTGTGCCTTCCGTTCAAATAAACCACGGAAGCCATATGCGCCAAGGACCTGTAGCAGCCTGATGAGTACATAGCCGTTATACTGACTGCGGAATACGATACGGTCTAGCGATGCGGATGGGATCAATGATTCAAAGGTGTCCATATAATCTTCGAGCAGCCTGTCTTTCCATTCAGCCGTCAGGTTAGCACGGGCCTGCCATAACATAGAGGCCACGTCATATTGAGGCGCACCTTTCATTCCGCCCTGGTAGTCGATGAAATGTACGGAGCCGTCTTCCTTTACCATAATATTCCGGCTTTGGAAGTCGCGGAACATAAAGTATTTGTATTCGGTATGTGTAAGATAGTTGCTTAGTGCTTCAAAGTCATTGATCAGCTTCTGCTTGTCGTAAGGTTTGCGTAAGGCGTCAAGAAAATAGTATTTGAAGTACAGCAGATCTGCCATGATGGCCTGTTTCCCGAATTCCTTATTGGTGAGCGTACGATCATAATCCAGTCCTTCATCACCCTTTACCTGCAAATTTGCCAGCTCGTCCAAACTGAGTTTGAACAGGTCATAGACGGGCTGTACGAATCCCTCTGCTTCCAGGCGGTTCAGGAGGGAAACATCGCCAAAATCTTCCTGGAGATAGAAAGTTCCATCTTCACTGATCGCCAGGATCTCCGGAACAGCCAGTCCCTTCGGCTTGAATTGTTTTGAGAAATAAACAAACGTTTCATTTTCCGGGATATTAGCACCGTAGGTGCCGATCACCGATCGGCCTTTGCCATAAAGGCGAAAATACCTGCGTTCGCTGCCAGACTGCGGAAGTACATCAACGGCTTCTGGCGCAGCGCCGTTCCATTTCGTATAAAGTTCTTTGATTGAATCGAGTAATGCCTGCATATCAACAAATCTAAGCTAAGAGTTTGAAAGAGGGTGAAGGGGGAATGGAGGTTTTTTTTGGTAGAACGGCCGGAACGTCAGGGAATTGTGTTTTTCCTCTCCAAATATCAAATTGTCTGGGTCTGTGGGAATTCCGTCAAACTCTTTCCCTCTTTCCTCTTAGCTTACTAACGAGCATTCGTTTTTTCGTCTAAATTTGCCTTTTCAAATCGATCCAGGTTTTATGAGTTATACACCAAAGAACAAGGTCAGGATAGTAACGGCAGCTTCTCTTTTTGATGGCCATGATGCAGCAATCAATATTATGAGACGGATCATGCAAAGCAAAGGGGCAGAGATCATTCATTTAGGACATAACCGGTCTGTAAAAGAGATCGTCGAAACCGCGATCGAAGAGGACGTGCAGGGAATTGCAATCACCAGTTACCAGGGCGGTCATGTTGAGTTCTTTAAATACATGAAGGATCTGCTGGAGGAAAATGGGTGTGGGCATATTAAGATATTTGGCGGCGGCGGCGGCACTATTCTTCCTGACGAAATTGAGGAATTACATCAATACGGCATCACACGGATCTATTCTCCGGATGATGGCCGGCAGATGGGCCTGGAAGGAATGATCGAGGACGTGATCAGCAAATGCGATATCCAGTTAAATGGAAAGGGCGATTATGCCACCGCGATGAAGCTTGGCGAAGTAAAGGACGTACGAAAGATCGCAAGGCAGATCACCAATGTGGAAAATGGGCAGGTCAAAGATGTGTCAGAAATAACGGGGATAACACCGGTCCTGGGAATCACAGGTACCGGCGGCGCTGGCAAAAGCAGTGTAACGGATGAACTGGTGAGAAGATTTCTGCAGAATTTTGGAGAAAAAACGATCGCTGTTATTTCAGTGGACCCATCCAAGAAAAAAACAGGTGGAGCCTTGCTGGGTGATCGTATACGGATGAATGCGATCTCGCATCCACGTGCGTACATGCGCAGTCTTGCCACGCGGGACGATAACACTGCCCTCAGCCATTATGTACAGGAAGCGATCTATATCTGCAAAGAAGCCGGATTTGATTTTATCATCCTCGAGTCTGCAGGTGTTGGACAAAGCGATGCGTCCATACTGGATTATTGCGATATCAGCATGTATGTAATGACGCCGGAATATGGCGCGGCATCCCAGTTGGAAAAGATCAACATGCTCGATTACGCAGATATCATTTGCATAAATAAATTCGATAAGGCTGGTGCACTGGATGCAATGGCCGATGTCAAAAAACAATATAAACGCAATCACGGACTTTGGTCCGCAAAAGACGATGAGCTGCCGGTGATCGGCACAATGGCCAGCAAGTTCAACGATGATGGGGTGAATCATCTTTTCGAGCTGCTGATCAGAAAGATCAAGGAAAAAACAGCTACTGATTTCGGCTCATTCAATTTTTCTGCAACAGCAAAAGTGTCTCAGGCGATCATTCCTGCAAAACGGGTGAGATACCTGAGCGAGATCAGTGAGAACAATCGCAGCTACGATCAGTTGGTGAAAGATCAGGCAGCTTTTGCAAGTAAGCTCTATCAATTGAATGGGGCACTTGAAACTTTGAAAGAGAAAGCATCGGAAGAGTTGCTTGATATCATACAAAAGCAGATCGCTTTCTATACAGATCAATTGACCCCGGTGAGCCGGAAGTTGCTGCAGCACTGGCAAGAAAAAGTGCAGGAATATGAAAAAGATTATTATGAGTATACGGTGAGGGATAAAGTGATCCGGCAGGAAATGTTCACTAAAAGCCTGTCGGGTACACGCATTTCCAAAGTGGTATTGCCAAAGTATAAAGACTGGGGTGATATACTCCAGTGGGAAGCCCAAGAGAATGTTCCCGGGCATTTTCCATTTACTGCAGGAGTATTTCCGCTGAAAAGAGAAGGCGAAGATCCAACCCGGATGTTTGCCGGTGAAGGAGGCCCCGAGCGCACCAATAAACGTTTCCATTATGTGAGCGTTGATCAGCCAGCAAAGCGTTTGTCAACTGCCTTTGACAGTGTGACGCTTTATGGAGAAGATCCTGCGGTAAGACCGGATATATACGGAAAGATCGGTAATGCAGGAGTCAGCATTGCAACAGTTGATGATGCAAAGAAATTGTATAGTGGTTTCGATCTTTGCGATCCGCGGACATCTGTCAGTATGACGATCAATGGACCAGCCCCAGTGCTTCTCGCATTTTTTATGAACGCAGCCATTGATCAGCAATGTGAGAAATGGATACAAAAAGAGGGAAAGAATGATATTATTAAGAAGGCATTTTCGGAAAAGTATCCGGGAAAGAAGATGCCGGTTTACAGTAACCCTTCCTCAAAAGATACTTTGCCCGAAGGAAACAATGGATTAGGACTTGCGTTGCTGGGGCTTAGCGGAGATGAAGTATTGCCTGCGGATGTGTATCAGCAATGCAAAGAAACCGCTTTGCAACAGGTGAGAGGAACGGTTCAGGCGGATATATTGAAAGAAGATCAGGCGCAGAATACCTGCATCTTCTCAACAGAGTTTGCGTTAAAACTGATGGGAGATGTACAGGAATACTTTATCGAACAAAAGGTAAAGAACTTCTACAGCGTAAGTATTTCAGGATATCATATTGCGGAAGCGGGCGCCAATCCGATCACGCAACTCGCATTCACCCTCGCTAATGGATTTACCTACGTTGAATACTATCTGAGCCGTGGAATGGCGATAGACGATTTTGCAGCGAATCTTTCTTTCTTCTTCAGTAATGGAATGGATCCTGAATATGCAGTGATCGGCCGCGTGGCTAGAAGGATCTGGGCAAAGGCCATGAAATACAAATACAAAGCGAATAAACGAAGCCAGATGCTGAAGTATCATATTCAGACATCGGGAAGAAGTTTACATGCGCAGGAGATCGACTTCAACGATATCCGCACAACATTACAGGCGTTGTATGCCATTTATGATAATTGTAATTCCCTTCACACCAATGCATATGATGAAGCGATCACCACACCTACAGAAGAGAGTGTGAGACGGGCAATGGCGATCCAGCTCATTATTAACCGTGAATTGGGTACAGCCAAAACGGAGAACTTTACGCAGGGGTCGTTTGTAATGGAAGAGCTGACCAACCTGGTGGAAGAAGCTGTGTTGCAGGAATTCGACAGGCTGACGGAGAGAGGCGGCGTGCTGGGCGCAATGGAAAGAATGTATCAGCGGAATAAGATCCAGGAGGAAAGCCTGTTTTATGAGCATCAGAAACATACAGGAGAATTACCGCTGATCGGCGTCAATACATTCCTGAATAAAAAGGGATCGCCAACGATAATTCCTTCTGAAGTGATCCGTAGCACAACCGAAGAAAAAGATCTTCAGATCGGCAACCTGGAAGCATTTCAGCAACGGCATGCAGGTAAAACCAGTGAAATGCTGGAGAAATTGAAAGAAGTAGCGATCAACAATGGCAATCTATTTGCAGAGCTTATGGAAACAGTAAAGTATTGTTCTCTCGGGCAGATCACCCACGCCCTTTACGAGGTGGGCGGGCAATACCGCAGAAATATGTAAACTATGTTTATCCTTGATGCAGGCAAATTCAGCTGGAAAGAAATCCTTCTTGGAAGCGAAGACTGGAGTTTTTTACCCGAAGTGATCATCCGCTCACTGATCATGTTTGCCGTGATCCTCTTTAGTTTAAGCATACTGGGCAAGCGTGGAGTGAGACAGCTTTCTGTATTTGAGCTGGTGGTGATCATCGGACTGGGCTCCGCCGCTGGCGATCCCATGTTCTATAAAGATGTTGGACTGATCCCTGCCCTGATCGTGTTCACGATCGTTATCGGCTTGTATATTTCTGTGACACACTGGGTTGGACGCAGCAAAAAGGTGGCAAGGATCGTTGAAGGTAAACCGATCTGTCTCATCAGGGACGGCAGGTTCGCGATCAATAATTTCTCGAAAGAGAATCTCGGGCAGGACGAGTTTTTTGCGGAGCTCAGATTAAAGGGCGTTTCACATCTTGGCCAGGTAGAGCAGGCCATCATTGAAACCAACGGGGATATCAGTGTATTCTTCTATGAGGATGAAAACGTCCGATACGGATTGCCTGTAATGCCCGACTCGCTTGATCATAAAACAAAACAGATAAAAGATAAGGGACATTATTCATGTAGTTTTTGCGGAACCACAGAAGAAATACAAACCGTTTCGCATACCTGTGGTAAATGTCAGAAAGACGAATGGGTCCTGTCCAGTAACCGCAAACGTGTGACCTGAGAAGCGCTTCTTCATACCTCTTCATGCAAAAAGGTCTGTCTCGAAGAGTGCATATGTTATCGGGAGAATATCAGCAGTATGTCTCTATAAGAAAATGCCAGGTTTTAGCAGCCTGGCATTTTTCTTTCCTGATTCATCATTCCCTAGTGCATTGGTGTGGGGGTGAACACAGATGGATCATGCGTTCCCTCTTTTATTTCTTCGATCATTTTCTTATTGAATGCGGGAAGGTCTTTCGGGCTGCGGCTGGTGACGAGTCCATTGTCAGTTACCACTTCTTTATCCGTCCAGATCACGCCGGCATTTTCAAGGTCTGTTTTAATGGAAGGATAGGATGTCATATTGCGTCCGCTGATCATTCCTGTTTCGATCAGTAATTGCGGGCCATGGCAGATCGCTGCGACGGGTTTGCCCACTTCCAGGAATTGTTGAGCAAATTCTACACATTTCTGGTTGATCCGCATTTTATCCGGATTGATGACACCGCCCGGGATCACCAGTGCGTCATAGTCCTCCATTTTTGCATTTTCCACCTGAACATCCACTGGCAATTCGATTGACCAATGATCATGGTCCCAGGCTTTTACGGTATCTTTTTGAGGAGACACGATATGAACTTCTGCTCCGGCAGCCTCCAGTTCCTGTTTGGGGCTGGTAAGTTCCATTTCTTCAAAACCGTTTTCTGTGAGTATGGCGATTTTCTTTCCTTTTAAGCTTTGCATAAAAATCAATTTGATGATCAATAGTTTCGTAAAAGAAGTCCAAAAACGATACCATCGCTGTTTTCTGCAATAAGAGGGATTCCGGTTCCCATGTGTATTTCCAAAAGATGCAGGCGAAAAGGTCAGGCTTTTTTATCTTTAATGATATTTAGAGAATGATATGGGATATTTTTTAATACTTGTTAGCCTGGTGATGATGATAGCATTGGCCTGTTCTCCATCTTCCAAAACAAATAAAGTATACAGGAAGCAGGCAAAGGAATATGGAAAGATATTACAGCAATATCCGGTTCGTGATTCAGCGGGATTGAGTTATGCGCCTGACTGGGTTGGTACCACTAATTTCTCTATGCGGAGGCCTAATTTTGTTGTGATCCATCATACAGCCCAGAACAGTTGTGAGCAAACGCTGAGCACGTTTACCATTCCCCGCACGCAGGTGAGCGCGCATTACGTGATCTGCAAGGATGGGACGGTTCATCATATGCTGAACGATTTCTTAAGAGCGCATCATGCAGGTGTAAGCAGATGGGGGAATAATGCGGATCTTAACAGCAGCAGTGTTGGTATAGAGATCGACAACAACGGGATGGATAGTTTCAGCAACCAGCAAATGAGCAGTCTGCTTGTGTTGCTTGGCCGTTTGAAAAGGGCATATAATATTCCGACGGCGAACTTTATCGGCCATGCTGATATCGCGCCGGGCCGTAAGGTTGATCCTAACCGGACATTTCCCTGGCAAAGACTGGCCGAACAAGGGTATGGTTATTGGTATGATACGACCGGTATTCAGGTGCCTGTCGATTTTAACCCGATACAGGCGTTGCGCATCATTGGCTATACGATACAAAAACCTGAATCCGCGATTGCTTCCTTCAAATTACATTTTGTACCTTCTGATTCATCGCTCGTGGTCACTGAAGAAGAGAAGAAAATATTGCTCAGTCTTCAGAAAAAATACGAGTAGCAGAATGGTCATTTTAAGTGAATCATTAGAAGAATACACTAATCTTCATTAGGATCGCGTTAATTCGTGGACATTCGCGTCAATTCGCGGACGTTCGCGTCCATTTTTTTTTAAATTCGCGTCTGATAAAATTTGACAATGACAGCAGAACACCAACGGCTCGCGGTGAATGCCGGTAAATCGGTTCCTTTAGCCCAATGGGGTCCTTACCTTAGTGAAAGGCAATGGGGGACGGTCAGGGAAGATTACAGCCAGAATGGCGATGCATGGCATTATTTTCCTTTTGATCACGCCAATTGCCGTGTATTTTCCTGGGGTGAAGATGGATTGGCCGGGATCTCTGATTTCTTTGGCAATCTTTGTTTCGGTATCTCTTTGTGGAATGGAAAAGATCCTATTCTAAAAGAGCGGCTTTTCGGTTTAAGCAATCCGCAGGGTAATCATGGAGAAGATGTAAAGGAATTGTATTATCATCTCGATAACCTTCCTACCCATTACTACATGGAATACCTGTACAAATATCCTCAACAGGAATTTCCTTACGAAAAACTGCGTGAAGAAAACAGGAACCGGGGTAAACTTGACCCTGAATATGAGATCCTTGATTCCGGAGCTTTTGACAATAACCAGTATTTCGATGTATTGGTTACGTATGCAAAGCAAAGCGCACAGGATATTTTCATCAGGATCGATGTGACCAACCGGTATTCCAAACAGGCAGAGATGACACTGCTGCCGACGTTATGGTGTTACAACCGTTGGAGGGATGGGACCTTTAAAGAGAAACCATCGATCAAACAACTCAATAAAACAACCGTAAAGATAGATCATGAGCGGCTGGGTGAATACTACTTCTACTATCAGTCTGCAGACAAAACATTTTTTACTGAAAATGAAACAAACACACAGGTTGTAACCAATGTTCCGAATACATCCATCTTTACAAAAGATGCATTCAACCACGCGATCATAAAAGGTGAGAATGTTGATGAACTGATGGCAAAGAAGGAAGGGACAAAATTTTCTCCTGTCTATAAAATGAAAGTAGCCGCAGGTGCTACAAAGACGATCTACTGCAGGCTCAACTCGAAGCTGATTGAAAAGCCATTTGCTCCCGGTTTTAAGGATGTGTTCAAAGTAAGGAAGAAAGAAGCGGATGATTTTTATGCAGTCATTCTTCCAAAAGGCATGAGTGAAGATATGGCGCAGATCCAGCGACAGGCGCTGGCCGGTGTGCTCTGGAGCAAGCAGTATTATCACTTCGATGTTGAAGAATGGCTTTCTTCAAGTGACGGTATTTCTCCTGTGAGTAATTCTAAAATGACCGGTAGAAATAATGACTGGAAGCATTTGAAGAACCAGGACATTATCATGATGCCTGATAAATGGGAATATCCATGGTATGCTGCGTGGGATCTTGCATTTCAGTGTATCTCTATGGCGGTAGTAGACCCAGTGTTTGCAAAACATCAGCTGTTACTGGTGATGAGGGAATGGTATATGAAGCCGGATGGACAATTGCCTGCATACGAATGGAACTTCAGTGATGTAAATCCTCCTGTACAGGCATGGGCCGCGATGCAGGTTTACAATATTGAAAAGAAGCAGACAGGTAATGGAGATATCAAGTTCCTTAAAAAGGTATTTCAGAAACTGCTGATCAATTTTACCTGGTGGATCAACCGTAAGGATGTGAATGGTAACAATATCTTTGAAGGCGGGTTCCTGGGCCTGGATAATATTGGAGTGTTCAATCGCAGTTTTCATTTTCCCGGCGAAGTACAGTTGGAACAGGCCGATGGCACCAGTTGGATGGGAACATATGCGCTCGATATGATGGAAATGGCGATCGAGATCGCTATGAACGATATTTCATTCGAAGACACGGCAACGAAATTCTTCGAACATTTCGTGTTGATAGCTGAATCGCTTAACCAGCATGGCTTATGGAATGAAGAAGACCGGTTTTATTATGACGTGCTCTGCGTCAGCGGAGCTGATCCTGTTCCGTTAAGAATTCAATCAGTGGTTGGTATCACCGCGTTGTATGCTGTATCAACTATCAATAAAAAAGCACTGGATCATCTGACCGATTTTAAAAAACGGATCACCTGGTTTGAAAATTATCGCAAGAAGCATGCGAAGTACTGGCCGAATGAAGAACGCAGCGATGATGGAGAGATATTAATGTCGCTTATACCGAAGGACAAGCTGGTGGATATGCTGAAGCGATTGCTTGATGAAGATGGATTTCTTTCTCCCGGAGGTATACGGGCGCTTTCGAAATATCATGATCAGCATCCTTATTCGGTAACTGTAGACGGAAATATTTACAGTATCCGTTATGATCCGGGAGACGCCACATCTGATATGTTCGGAGGCAATTCAAACTGGCGTGGGCCTGTGTGGATGCCGATCAACTTCCTCATCATTCAGTCCATCAAAAAATATGGAGAGTTTTATGGTGATTCATTGACGGTAGAATATCCGACTGGATCAGGCGTTCAAATGAATCTTGAACAGGTAGCAGAGCATCTTACCAAAAGAGTGATCAGTTTGTTCGAGCGCAGTAAAGATGGTGGCAGGAGATTGCATGGAGATTATAGTTGGTTCTATAAACAACCAGGCAATGAACATCTTGTCGCATTCTATGAATACTTCCATGGAGACAGCGGGCGGGGCCTTGGCGCGTCGCACCAGACAGGTTGGACGGCCTTGGTGGCAGAACTGATCAGTGAGTATGGGGAGAGGAAAGAAAATACGAAACGTGAACTCCTGTAATATTCGAATGATCGCGAATGGCCGCAGATGTACGCGAATAATCCGGTCATAAGGGCGAAATTATAAAAGAAGAAGGGGCATGGTTTAATCATGCCCTTTCTTCTTTTATAATTCTTTTGAAAACGACCTATTCGCGTACATCAGGCCATTCGCGATCAGTTAGCGTTATATAGCATGGTCTGATATACCCCCGGAGTGATGCCTTCAGACTTTTTGAATAATCGTACAAAATAATTCACATCAGTGAATCCGCATTGCATGCTTACTGCGCTAACGTTGTTTCGTTTGTCGGCGAGAAGTTGTTTCGCAAGTTTGATGCGTTCGCGGTTGATATAGTCCAGTGGTGTAACGCCGAACTGTTCCTTGAACCATTTGAAGAACATGTTCCGGCTGAGATACGCTTTGCGGCTTAACGCATCCACAGCGATCTTGTCAGTTAAATGTTCGTGGATATAATGCAGTACGAAATGAAGGCGGCTTTGATTAGTGTGATCAATGCTTTCAGCGGCGACCTGCTGCAGATGCTGGCTCTGCACCAGCCTGATGAGCAATTCCTTTAGGTTGAGGTCAGCAAAAATATTCTTTCCTTTTTCACCACTGCTGCAAACCCGGATCAGTTTGTTGATCAGGTCTGTTACTTCAGTATCGTTAGCGAAATGATACTGATTGAACTGAAGCTTCCAGTTGCGTGCTTCATTTGGGTCACTGTTATAATAAGTATTCAGATATTGCAGCGTGTTGTTGACGTATGCAGCGTCAACTGCCAGCGCGATACATTGTGTTGGATTGTCTTGTTGAGCTTCGGGAAAGTCGATCACCATCGTTTCATTGGCTGGAACGATCACTGTTTCACCTGGGAGATACTCAAAAGAAGGCTGATCGAAAAGGTGCATTACTTTCTTACCACGTACCATACTCGTGATAACGAACTCATTAAAAGTCAACGGCACACGGTAGGTTTCCTGGTAACTTTCAAAAACATTGAATTCGCAGTTTTCGAGATTGAACACACGCCTGTTCTCAACCAATGTTTGAAGGTATTTTGGTTGAGTAAGATCTACCGGATGGAGGAAATTCTTTGGCGGCATAGGCGGTACGTTTAGACGCGATCAAGGTAGGGTATTTTTCTGGACTGGGTAAATTCGGAGTACGATCGTGCTAGCAAAAAGTACGAAAGTATACAGTCATTTCCTTTTTATATAGGAAGTTACAGTATTCTTTAACGATAAAACGCTTGAATATGAGTACTTCTACAGCAGCTGCTCCTAAGTCTACCATTGCAGCACGTCCAAAATTCAAAGACAGATACGACCATTATATTGGCGGTGAGTGGGTAGCTCCATCATCGGGAGAATATTTTGACAACATATCACCGATCGACGGAAAGGTATTTACACAGGCTGCTCGGGGCAATGCAAAAGATATTGAAAAGGCTATTGATGCAGCGCATAAGGCTTTTGCGACCTGGGGTAAAAGTGGCGCAGCTTATCGTAGCAACATCCTGTTGAAAATTGCACAGGTAGTTGAAGATAATCTTGAGTTGCTTGCGACAGTTGAAACGGTTGATAATGGTAAAGCAATCCGGGAATGCCGCGCTGCGGATCTTCCACTAGTGATCGATCACTTCCGTTACTTTGCCGGTGTGATCAGAAGTGAAGAAGGTACGCTGAGTGAACATGATGAAACAACAGTAAGTATCAACCTGCATGAGCCGATTGGGGTGGTAGGACAGATCATACCCTGGAATTTTCCTCTATTGATGGCAACGTGGAAGATCGCACCTGCGCTTGCTGCTGGTTGCTGTGTAGTAGTGAAACCTGCTGAACAAACTCCAACAAGCATAATGGTGCTGATGGAATTGATTGGTGATCTGCTGCCGGCAGGTGTATTGAACATTGTTACAGGCTTTGGCGTGGAAGCGGGAAAGCCACTTGCTTCGTCTCCGAAAATAAATAAGGTTGCGTTTACAGGGGAGACAACTACGGGAAGACTTATCATGCAATACGCGTCAGAAAATCTCATCCCTGTCACGATGGAACTTGGTGGTAAAAGCCCGAATATTTTTTTCGAAAGCGTAGCAGATGAAGATGACGCTTTCTTTGATAAGGCTGTGGAAGGTGCTGTAATGTTTGCGCTGAATAACGGGGAGGTCTGCACTTGTCCAAGCAGGATGCTTGTACACGAAAATATTTACGATAAGTTCATGGAGCGTGTGATCCAGCGTACGAAGGCGATAAAGCTTGGTAACCCGCTTGACTCGACCGTTACCATGGGAGCGCAGGCTTCCGAAGATCAATACAAAAAGATCCTGAGTTACCTTGATATCGGCAAGCAGGAGGGGGCACAGGTTCTGACCGGAGGTGAAGCCTTTCATCAAAATTCCGGCTTGGAACACGGCTACTACATTCAGCCGACCATTTTCAAAGGCCATAATAAAATGCGCATCTTCCAGGAGGAAATATTCGGGCCTGTAGTGTCTGTTACGACATTTAAAACAACAGAAGAGGCGATCGCCATCGCCAATGATACCTTGTATGGACTTGGTGCAGGTGTTTGGACCCGTGATGCACACGAGCTGTACCAGGTTCCGCGTGCGATTGAGGCTGGCCGCGTTTGGGTGAATAATTATCATGCCTACCCGGCTCATGCGCCATTCGGCGGATATAAAAAATCAGGGTTCGGTCGCGAGACACATAAAATGATGCTGAATCATTATCGTCAGACAAAGAATATGCTGATCTCTTACAGTAAAGAGAAACTGGGCTTTTTCTAGCCGATGACCATCGATATCGTTTTGTAAAGATGATGTCTGCCGGAGCAAGATTGTAACGACAAATTATTTCGGCCTTCGGATTTCGACGGTTGGATTACGATTTTCTAGTTTGGCAAGTCAGGAGCAACGGTGCAACGGTGGCGCAAGCCACTGTTTTCCATTTTGATCTTCTTTGAATAGTAAAAGTATGTTTATGGTAAAACGTGTTTTAGCGACCGAGAAGGCGCTGCAGCTTATTGCCAGGTTGAAAGAAACACATGGGAATCTGATGTTTCATCAAAGTGGCGGTTGTTGTGACGGAAGTCAGCCAATGTGTTTCACAGAGGGAGAGTTCCGGATCGGCGGTAGCGATGTGTGCCTGGGAGAAATTGCTGGTTGTCGATTTTATATGAATGCGGACCAGTTTGAATACTGGAAGCATACACAATTGACATTGGATGTAACGCCCGGGCGGGGTAGTAGCTTTTCGCTGGAAATTCCGCTTGGAGTAAGGTTTTATATTCAATCAAAGATCTTTACTGACGAAGAACTCCCCCTGCTGGAGCCATTATTGAAAACAGCAGAGGTTTAGTCATTTCATTTAATAAGTTGAAAAACCTGGTTGATTCGATGGCTGTTGAGCCCCAACGTGGTAGAATGCGAAACAGACCTGCGCATATGAAGCGCTTGATAATGGATATAAGGTTGGTCAACAGCCATCGACAGTCAGCCATCTATTTTTTTCGGTATAATTTGGCACAACTATTTCATGACGGTAGGAAAAGTTTATGCTGAAAAGTAAATTATTGATTGGCGGCGTATTGTGCGCACTGGTGGCCTGTAATAATCCGGGGGATAAGATCGGCGACACTGGAACCAGTGCAACCGACACATTATCAAACCCTTCGAACGTGTCTTCTGGTTATGATACTACTCTTACGGGATGTTACTCATCTGTTTCAAATCGGGATACATCAGCTTTACAGATCGAAACAAAAGGTGCGGTAATAGCTGGTCCCCTGACTTATTCCATCTTTGAGAAAGATAGAAATGTTGGCGAATTTCAGGGTGAAGTGAGGGGCGATATTCTCTCTGGTTGGTATCTTTTTAAGTCGGAGGGCGTAATGTCTGTGAGGCAGGTTGCCTGGAAGATCAGCGGAACTACTCTTTGGCCTGCAAACGGGGACGTGGTCCAACGGGGAGATACGGCCTTGTTTAAAGATGAGAGCAAGTTGCGCTTTGATTCAGTAAACGTATTTAAGAAAGTTCCGTGTACATTATAAACCTGAGAGGGAAGGAGGCGAAAAGAGGTCAGCTGATGATTTCTTCTTTTCGCCTTTTGCCTTCTTATGGCGGTCTTATGTCTTTCTCTTAGCTTAGTTGTATAAATAACTCAATATGGAATTTGGTAGAGTACCGGAAGACGAACTTAAGTCGGTAGATTTTGGTTTACCTGAAGAGCCCGCTTCTAACAAGAAGATCCTGAAAGGGAAGCCCTTGAAGCATCCGAAAGTTTATTTTGGTTGTGCAAAATGGGGAAGGACTGAATGGGTTGGAAAGATATACCCGCCTAAAACGAAAGAGAAAGATTTTTTGCAGCATTATGTTGAGCATTACAACTCAATTGAGTTGAATGCAACACACTATAAGATCTATGGCGAAGCGGGGATCACCAAATGGGCAGAAAAGGCAAAGGGAAAGGATTTCATGTTTTGCCCGAAAATGTACCAGGGAGTTACGCACCGGGGTAGCTTGAAAGGAAAAGACTTCATTGTAAACGAGTTTTTTCGCGGTATCGTTGCTTTTAAGGACCATCTCGGCCCGATCTTCGTTCAGGTGAGCGATACATTTTCGCCCAAGAGAAAAGAAGAGTTGTTTGACTTTTTGAAAACTCTTCCAACGGATCTTCAATTTTTTCTTGAGGTCAGACATCCTGACTGGTTTGCAAAAAAAGATGTTCAAAAGGAGATGTTTGATACACTTGCTTCCTTGAATATGGGAGCTGTGATAACAGATACAGCTGGTCGGCGTGATTGCGCACATATGCACCTTACCATTCCCAAGACATTTATACGGTATGTTGGAAATAGTCTTCATCCCACAGACTATACCCGCATAGATGCCTGGGTGAAACGTATGAAGTATTGGCTGGATCATGGGATGAAGGAGCTGTATTTTTTTATGCATATGCATGATGAAGCGACCTCGCCTGAGTTGACGGTGTATCTGGTAGACAAAATGAATAAAGAATGTGGATTAGATCTGATCAAGCCAACATTTGTCGACAACTCCTTGTTGAAGAAACCTGCAAAACAGAAAGGTTTATTTGACTAGCCTGGCGGAGTAATGATTCCTCAACATACAGAAGCGTTTCCGGATCGTTGCGATTGCTGCTATTTGGAAACGCTTTTTCATTATAACAGTTCCAACTTTTTTTGAGGAAGACGGGTTTATGGGAAATGCGATGAAATTGCCGGGCTATATGAGCATAGGCTTTGCAGATTCGCCGGTAAAATCCGGAAAGCGGGGCTGTGAAGATGTTGAGCTTTGCGTGGGAAGGTGTTTGTTGGAAGGGGAAGAATTCCGGCTTGGGTTTCGGGTGATTGCGGGTGGGGAGTGAGAGGTGCAGTTTTTTGGGGATGGGGGGAATCGTTTGGGTTGGAGAGGGGCTACCCTCGATCCTGGCACACTTTGCCACATCCACCACCCCCATTTGGGCCCTCCCCCGCCACCACCACCAGGTCCTGGATTGCCAGGAAATTTGTTTCAGGCAAAGATCTGCCTGTCAGCCTGCGTCATCCTAACACAGTCCACAAAACCTCCTTCCGGTTGGGCTAAGCTTCAACAGATTTTATCTCTTCGCGCTGAAATAATATCAATACAAATATCCACTATCACAAAGAAAAAGCAGCGTGGAAATCACGACCTCTGGCGAGATTAAAACAAAAAATAACTGAGGAAAAAAGCAGGTGAATATCACTGACGACATTAACTCTCCACGAACTTTATTGGTCCTGCCAAAAAACTCCAGGAAGGCAAGTTTGTGCACGGTCGCCTTATAAAGTTGATAAAGCCGGACGCAGGCATCTATTTACTCATGCGCAGAGCAAGGCTCTATACCTTCAACTTGCCGTCGCCTTATGTTTTGTAAAGTTCTGGAAAGAAATAGTGATAGGTTGGTATTGTCTTTGGATCTACAGAAACATTCATTCCTGGTAGCTACTTCTTTGCTGTGATCATAAACGGTGCAGACTGATGCAACGGTGTTTAAAACCCGTCCTCAGCCTGGTTATGATCATCAATTGCAAGCGTTAGCAACATTGTTAATCGTTTAGAGCAAAATCGATAGGAAGCGATGATTCCGATGGAGCGATCAGCATTAAAAAATGTGACACTATCTCAAAAACTGTGTAAATATTAAAATCGGGGTTGTTACCTCGATTTTAATATTTTTAAACCAATACAGTTTATGCGACCAGAAGA
>JBEVKW010000273.1:0-5563 GCA_040509495.1 Chitinophagaceae bacterium
ATTGATGATCCTAGTAAATGGGTTTCTGGTGAACCTGTGGGTGCCTGGATTTGGGCCAATACATTAGTGCTGTATCCTAAGCCTGAATCTAGTATTGATGAGGGACTCAAAGTTCGTTACACAAAAAGCCCCGATCCAATTACTGACTCTGTGCAGGAACTAGAATTAAGTCGCTTGTATCACAATAGAGTTGTTGAATACTGTCTCACTCAGGCATATGAATTGGATGAGGATTGGCCGGCTGTAGAACAGAAGTCTGCTCAATACGCAGCCGGAATACAGGCACAGTCAGAGGCTGAATCATGGACTGAAAGAACCTCCTATCCGACAATTACTATACTGCCGGAGGATTACTAATGCCAGGTGAGCCGGTACGTTTAGGACCATTTGCGGGAGGGATGAACACATGGTCTGATCCGGCTGCTCTACAAGACACTGAATTGCTGGACTGTGTAAATTTTGAGGTAGACCTAGACGGCTCTCTTTTTTCTCGCCCACCAATTAGGAAGGGAAGTCTGGAAGATTGGGGAGATACAAACTTTAGGATTCTTACAACGGCCTTCTTTAACAATCAGAACTACTACATTCTCTCTCACTCTACTGGAATTTGGTACTATTCCCAGGGTGGCTGGACCCTTATTACGAATACAATACAGGCTACGACAGCGGTTCAATGGAAAGAACCCACTACAGGTGCAAGTTGTGTCTATATTCCGGCACGTCCTGGTGAGGCAAATCCCGGTGGTTATTGGAGTCCTTCAAGAGCCTGGACAACAATTCCAAACCTGCCAAAATGTACCTCTATATTAACTCACAAGGACCGACTTTACTGTGCTGGAATGTCAGCCACCCCATCAGTTGTGCAATTCAGTGATCCCCTGAATGGTAGTATTTTCGGAGCGAACTCTAACTTCAATGTCAATATCAGTGATGGTGAAGTCATCATTGATATGATTGTATTCAATGATGCTATCACTATCTTTAAAAACAACGCAACCTATGTGTTTCCCTTTGATACCTCACCAACTACGGGTGTGATTCGTAGAATTTCAGGGACTATTGGAGTCTCTGGAAAAGATTGCTGCTTCATCTATGAGACTTCGCTGTATCTATTGCATGACAATAACATCTATGAAGTAATGAACTACGACTTTTCTCGACTTAATACCAAGGTTCCTTTTGAATATGACTCTACTGCTCCTGCTCCCTATGCAACTCCGTTCTTTATCAGCCAATTCGGAGACAGACTAATAGCACGTTATTACAATAGAATCTATGTCTTTGGATTCAGGACTAGAACATGGACTCGTTGGGAATCTGCTCACTACTTTGGACCATTATGGAAAGAACTAGGACTTCCTACTGGAATCGGCTACGAAAAGTATATGGCTCCATCCTGTCTCACAACCGATAGATACGCCTACTTCATTCAGGATGGATACGAGACAGGTGTTTCAGAAGAAATGACCTGTAGGATTGCAACTAAGATTTATGACCTGGCTATCTCTGCAAAATACAAGAGACTATTCTGGTGGGGCTGCGACATTAACACTGTGAGGAACGTCAAGGGAACAGTTATTCCAATTACCTCAGTCTACCGAATCACCTGGGATCAACTTGCTACCTACAAGTGGAGTGATCTTAAGACCTGGGATTACCCGCTAGTTGAACCTCCCTCCCTAGAAGATATAGTAGTTGTTGGGGGTGGTTCATACCGTAGATTCATCAAGTTCTTGAAAGCAATCCGATTCAGACAGGTTCAATTTGAAGTGGAAATGTATAGTAGTGGTGAACCGATTGACAGTCCTGCTAGATTCTTTAATATCACAGCATTCATTGGAACTCGTGAGACTGTTGTAAAGAAGGTTTCCTAATGCCGGCTTCTGCTAGATCAGGATTTAATAAGTACGCTGCTGGAAATAAAATCTACGGCGGTGGCAGATCAATGCCGACAGTTGGACCCGTTGATCCTCTTGGATATAAAGAGCGGGATGCCAAAACTAAAACCCGTAGAAACGCTCTGCTGCGAAGAATGAAGGCTGAGCAGAAAGGACAATACAACAGTTCCGATTGGTTAGGAAGGATTAAATAATGCCACCTATGGGTGCAGGTGATAGAGCAGGACGAGTTAAAGCCGTCTCTCCACGACAGGCTGCAATTGCCCGAGAAGCAAAAAGAGATGTAGGCAGGGCTGCAAGTTACGCTGCTGGATATTCTACTGCTAAACCTGCAACTTCTACTAGGAGAGCCACAACTCCTGTTTCTACAAATAAAAGTGGACAATATGCTAAGTCAACAACTCCGGCTGCTGTAGCGCCCGGTCCTGTTCAAGATATTGCTCCGGCTGTCTCCACAAATCCAGCAGATTATGAATCCAGAGTTGCAACTGAGCCGACTTATGCTGCCCAAGAAACAGGCTGGCAGAAAGCATTAGCGGATTTCCAAGCCAATCAGAAACTACAGTCGGATCAATATAAAGCCGACTATGACACACAAGTTACACAATTGGGTAAGCGTCGTGAGACTGATCTGGCAAGTCTGCTAGAAGATTATGCTGCTCGTGGCTTGGGACAATCAGGAGTTTATAACGAAGCCCAGGAAAAGTTAAGAAATCAATTCGCTACAGAAGAGGCTGGCCTAGCAACTGGTCTAGGTCAATTTGGAGAACAGCAGACTCGTGACTTGGGAAGTTATTCCTCTGCTCAGGAAGCAGAAAGAGCCGCAGCGCGGCAGGCTGCAATTCAGAGAATGATTCTCGCTGCCGGTGGTGGTGGATAATATGAGTATGACCGGGCAAGGCATGGGATTTGGCTGGCCCAAATTAACTATGCCTAATTGGGGACCGTGGAGAAAGAAGCCGACTCCCCCTCCTAGAAAGACTCGGCCAAATTATCCTGCAAGTTATGAGCATCGGTATGCTAGCAAGGCTAATGCCAAACTTCCTACTTCATCTAAGCCCCAGGCTGAACCTAGTCTTTTAGATTTGGCTAATGAACTTTATGCACAATTTGGTGGGGGAATGGATAGTTCCTCGACCGCTGGATTGCAATATAATCCAGAAGAGTGGGCACGTCGGATGGTTAATCCGAAGTATGATGCCCAAATTGCTGCTCTGAATGCAGCCGCAGCAAAAGCACAGCAAGGTGCAGAACGTGGTAAGGCTGAAACAAGTGCAGGATACCAGGCCATTTATAATATGCTAGGTGGTCAGGGAACTAAAGTTGGACAGACTTATGACAAGAATCAAGAGGCTGCTGCTCTTTATGCAAAGCAACAGCAGGATACTATCAATGCAATTTATGAGAAGGCAAAGGGTGAAAGTGCTGCCAACATGCAGCAACTAGGGATTACAGGTGATCCCACAACTAAACTTGCAGAAGAGCAGGCTGGACAAATTGGTAGTGCCGCTAAAATGGCACAGGCTGGACGTGAATTCAGCGAGACTTCGCAAACTGCTGACCAGAATTATTACACCGGAATGCAATCCGCATCTGGTTTGGAAGGCCAGGCTCAGCAGCAGGCTATTCTGAGACAATTGGCAGATACTCTTGCTGGATATGAAGGCCAAAAGATTACAGCCGAGGGTGAACGTGGTTCTGCATTGCAGGAAGCAATGTGGAATATCATGCAGGCTAACTATCAAAATCAGGCTACGGCCCAATCAAGTTCAACTGGCCCTAGTAAATGGGATGTTTACAAATTCCTAGCAGATCAACAAGCCGCAGGTGGTGGAGCGGGTGGTGCAGGTGGAACAGGTGGGGCTGCCCCGACAAAAGGTCCGAGTTATGTTTCGGTCTTCATTAGTCGAGCATACGGGGATACTCCTAAAGCCAATAGAATGATTGACTTTGTAATTGATACTATCTCCAACAACTCTGCTGCTAAACTTGGTGTGAGTACAGTCGCTGGTAAAAAGTTTGGAGTAGATAGAGCCGAAGTAACTCCTGAAATGGCAGCAGATTGGGTAGTTAAGGCTGCTAAGAACAAGGGCTACACCGCTAGAGATTTGGACCTTCTGAGAAATGCCGCATTAGGTTACTATGGTAGGAGTTAATTATGGCTGACGCCAATACTCTTGCGATAATTGATGCCATGATTAAGAACAAGCAGGGCAGAGTTTCGCGCAAGGATTTGGCACGCCAGGCACTTTACGCTTCTGCTGGTGCGAATTATTACACGCCTCCACCGCCCGGCAAAGGGTCAGATAAAAGAACTAAGGGTGGGGAAAGTGCCTTTCAAAAAGTCATTGATTATATGAGTCGTGGAGTTTATACGTCTGCTAACATTGCCGAACATCTTACAGGTCACGGCCAGGAAAGTAATATTGTAGCCGAGGCTCTGTCTGGATTGAGTGGCAAGGATAAAAAGACCTACGCAGATGTGATGAAATCAACTGGCACATTTAAAAATGCAGCCGGTCTAGGACTAAGTGGATTTCTCCTAGATGTTGCTCTTGATCCTACAACTTATATCGGAGTAGGAGCAGTAGGCAAAGCCGCCAGATTGCTAGGAATGGGTAAAAAGACAAAGGAAATTGATGAGGTAGCAGAAGAAGCAATTGGTCATGTAACGAATCCTCGCCCGCATCCCGGTCGTGGGGAAGCACCCGATTGGGAAGGCCCACTTGCATTAGAGGCTGGCCCAATTGGAAAAGCCGAGATGCGGGCGAAGGCTAAAAAAGGTGAACCAATTCAGCCTGTGAAGCCTGCTTATGGAAAACAGGAGGGAGTAGCCCCTCTACCTGGAATGACTCTAAAAGATTTGAAGAGTATTAGAATTCCTGCTGCTGCAACTACACCTAAGATATTGGAAACAGTAGGCGCTCCTAAAGTTGGCGAACAACTTGCAATGATTACCCGAAAGGGTGACATTTACCAGCGATTCCAAAAGACACCTATTGAACAAGCGGATGAGGCTTTGCAAAAGGTTGACGAGATTGAGGAAACTGTTCAGGCTACAAAGAACTTGCCAGAAACTCCTGCGGGTAAAGTGAGACAGGACATTACCGATGTTAAAGACGCAGCGTCAGATGCGGCACCTGTTAATATACCCGCTGGAAAGAACATCGAACAGGGAACAAATACAGCCGCGAAGAATGCAGCAGAGAAAGCCAACAAAGCGCAGAACCCAACTCCCGAAGCGGTCATGGATGCGGGTAAGGTTGGCAATATTGTCAGTCAAAGACTTCGAGATATTGAAGAAGCGGGCACCAACATATCGGAAGAAGTTGCGAGGCGACACAAATCTTATAACGGGCCAAAGCAGGGTAACTCGTTCAATGAAGCCTTTGAACAAGCAAAGCGTGACTTTGTTGAGGCCAATCCCACAATCAAAAACCCCGGTGCTGCGAAGTATCGAGCAAAGATCAATGCGGATGTAATTAGATACTTGCGTGAGGTAGAAAGTAAAATGGCGGATGCGGGATTCCCGCCAATGGGAGCAAAGACTCTGGCCTCATCTATTCTGCCACTCTCTAAGGTACTAGAGCGGGTATTCCAAACTAATCCTCGCCTAGAGCCAGGTGAATTTACTACTGTGTTGATGGATGATATTCTTAACTTTG
>JBEVKW010000274.1:0-10840 GCA_040509495.1 Chitinophagaceae bacterium
CACGCCAATCGAAATGAAGCACTCCGCTGGCGAGTTTTTTTTTGTGCAGGTGACACCCTCCCATTTTTAGCCATTTTTTCCGCAGCCTTGATTTTTTTTTGTTACTTTTTTTGCATCAAGGCAAAAAAAGTAATCAGAGTCTCCGAGGCAACCCCACGGAAAAACAGCGCTCTTGCCCGCCCGGCAATCCCCCAAAGCCTTCCGGACTCCCCGGAAAAGAAAACACTACTTCTAATGTGTAAAAAGTACATATTTCCCTATCTTCACTTTCCAACAGGCAAAAACCGCCTACGGCTTTCAGCATACAGTGAAATTGCTGAAGCCTGATTTCTGCCCGTTGCTGCTTAAAACAACTTGTTTATGAAACGATTGCTGCCTGCCCTGCTCATCGGGCTGTTGTGTGTCCCTGTGTGTTCATTTGCACAGTTACTTACCTGGACCCCGCTTTTCCCCAAGGACAATGATAATATTACGATCACGCTGGACGCTACCAAAGGCAACCAGGGATTGAATAATTACAGTAACCCGCAAAACGTCTATGTGCATGTGGGGGTAACGACCAATCTCAGCGCCAATGGCGGTCAACAATGGCTGTATGTGAACGGTCCTGGCGGCGGCGCCTGGGGCAGCGCAACACCGGCTTTGAAAGCGACGTCGCTGGGGAATAATAAGTACCAGTTCACGATCAATAACATCCGCAGTTTTTTTGGTGTGCCGGCGGGTGAAACCATTCAGAAGATCGGGATTCTCTTCCGCGACGCAAATGCTGATGCCGGCCAGGTTAAAAAAGCCGCTAACGCAGATGGCAGTGATATGTATATCCCGGTGTATACGGCTAATGCCGCCGTAAGATTTACGGTGCCGCCTTTCCAGCCGACATTTGTGCCAACTCCAGAAACGATCACAAAAACCGTAAATGATAACATCGCACTGACCGCCAATTCAAATAAGCCGGTTACGCTGAACTTATACCTGAATGGTACCCTGATCCAAACGGCCAGTGCTGCCACTACTATTTCAGCAACGCCTACCTTGACTGCGGGTGGAAATACAACGATCATCGCAGAAGCGATCGACGGTGCTACAACAGTTAAAGATTCAGTGAAGTTTTTCGTTAACGGTGGTGTCACCACAGCGCCCTTGCCCGCCGGCGTAAAAGACGGCATCAATTACCTCGCGGGAAACACATCCGTTGTATTGGTGCTTTATGCGCCAAACAAAGGAAGGGTGAGCGTGATCGGAGAGTTCCCCGGGAATAACTGGACTGAACAAACATCTAACCAAATGAAGCGCACA
The DNA here is from genome assembly GCA_040509495.1 of Chitinophagaceae bacterium. Classification (GTDB taxonomy): domain Bacteria; phylum Bacteroidota; class Bacteroidia; order Chitinophagales; family Chitinophagaceae; genus Terrimonas_A. The sequence continues at coordinate 1,297 of JBEVKW010000274.1, forward strand.
CCAGATGGCAATTACTGGTGGCTGCAGGTGGACGGATTGACGCCAGGTACAGAATATGCATTTCAATATCTCGTGGACGGGTCATTGAAAATAGCCGATCCTTACACAGAAAAAGTGCTGGACCCCTCCAATGACGGGTTTATTCCCACAACAGTTTATCCTAACCTGAAGGCATATCCAGCAGGTCAGACCGGTATCGTGAGTATTCTGCAACCGTCAGCACCGACCTATACCTGGAAAAATAACTCCTTTACCGGTACCGATAAACGCAACCTGATCATTTATGAGTTGCTGGTGCGCGACTTCGTTGCTACGCACAGCTGGCAAACGATGATCGATACACTAAGCTATCTGCAGCGTCTTGGCATAAACGCGATCGAACTCATGCCAGTAACAGAATTTGAAGGAAATGACAGCTGGGGTTACAACCCATCTTTCTCCTTTGCTCCGGATAAATACTATGGAACAAAGAATAAATTGAAAGAGTTCATCGATTCTTGCCATAGCAAAAGCATTGCAGTGATCATGGACGTTGTGCCGAATCACGTTTATGGTCAGTCGCCGCTTGCACAACTTTACTGGAATGCTGCGCAAAACCGCCCTGCGGCTAATAATCCCTGGCTCAATGAAGTACAGCCGCATGCATTCGGATTTGGTGATGACTTCAATCATGAAAGTGCTGCAACCAAATATTTCTGGAAGAGAATGTTTGACTTCTGGATGCGTGAATACAAGATGGATGGTTTCAGAATGGATTTCACCAAAGGGCTTACGCAAAAAGCTTCCAGCAATGACGGGCAGTTCAGCGCTTATGATCAAAGCAGGATTGATATCCTGAGAAGCTATGGTGATACTATCTGGAAGAATTTTCCGGCGGCCTATATCATTCTGGAACATCTTGCTGCAACTAATGAAGAACAGGCTTTGCAGAATCTGGGGTTCCTGCTTTGGGGTGGCAAAAGAGATAATGTAGCGTTCAATGAAGCTACAATGGGTTATCACAACGGCAACGGATCCAACCTGTCATCAATCGTTTATAACAGCAGCGAGCGCGGATTTTCCAATCCCCACCTTGTTGCTTACATGGAAAGCCATGATGAAGAAAGATTGATGTACAAGAACATAACTTTTGGAAATGTAGCGGGCACGTATTCTGTAAAAAATGATTCGATCGCATTGCGCAGGATGGAGGCAGCTTCAAGTTTGTTCCTGATGGTTCCCGGTCCGAAAATGATCTGGCAGTTTGGTGAACGGGGGTATGATAAATCGATCTTCGCCTGCCCTGATAATACGATCCCTCAGCCTTACGGAAATGAAAGTTGTAAGCTTACGCCAAAAGAGCCGCGCTGGCAATATATGCAGGATATCAAGAGACAGCGACTGTATGATGTAACGGCCGCACTGATCAAGCTGCGGAATACCCAAACGGCCATGTTTAACAGTACGTCCTTCAGTTATGACCTTGCCGGAGCCGTTAAATATTTCAAGATCAGTTCAGCCGACCTGAGCGCGCTGGTTGTGGCAAATCTTGATGTAGTGGCTGCGAATGCGAGCGTCAGTTTTCCGTCGGCAGGAACGTGGTATGATTACCTGACCGGTGGCACTATCACCGCAACCGGTTCTCTTCAGACCATTCCGCTTCAGCCAGGTGAGTATCATGTCTATCTGAATAAAAATATTGTCAATGCCGTAACAACGCCGGTTATAGATATAGACCGTCCCGCAAATGAACTGGACGCGCAGGTTTATCCGAATCCAGCATCCCAGGCATCTGTATTGCGGGTCAACCTGCCACGGGCGGCGCAGTTGAGGGCAGAGTTGCAAACAATGCAGGGACAGATGGTGCGCTCTGTTTTTTCCGGCACACTCAGTACCGGCGAGCACAGGATAACTCTTACAGATAAAATCAATAATTTGGCGGCCGGGATCTACCTGCTGAGAATACAATCAGACCGGCAGCATCAGTACATCAAGATCATGATTCCTTAAATTCGTTAATCAACTCTTATGGCTAAAGGCGCTAATTTAAAAACTGCGGAGCTCGAGAAGATAAGTCACCTTGATTATTTCAATATAGCTGTCTCTGTCGACTGTGTCATTTTTTGTTATGAAGAAAAGGAGCTGAAGGTCCTGGTGATCAAGTCTGACCTTGAAGAATTTTCCAATCTCTATTCTTTGTTGGGTGATCTGGTGCGCCCGGATGAAGATCTGGATACTGCGTCCTATCGTATATTACAGGAGAGGACCGGAATGGAGGATGTTTACCTGGAGCAGGTGCATACTTTTGGCAGTATTGACCGCCACCCTTCCGGGCGGGTTATAACGACGGCCTATTATTCATTGATCGATGCGAAACATCAGAAATTAAGACTGACTAACAACGATCTGCACTGGCATCCGGTCCGCAATATCAAGAAACTGGCTTTCGATCACAAGGCAATTCTGGATACCTGCCTTGGCCGTTTACGGGAGCAGGTTATGGAACATCCCGTGATATTCAACTTATTGCCGGAGAAATTTTCGCTTCGTGAACTGCAGGAATTATATGAAGCCATTCTGAGCGTTAGCCTGGATCGAAGGAACTTCCGTAAAAAGATCGGAATTAAAGACTGGCTGGTGGATCTCAATGAAATGGAAGAAGATGTGCCGCACCGCCCGGGCAAACTTTACAAGCTCAAGCCTGAATTCAAACGTAAAACTCCCCGTCGTAAAAGCAGCAGTCCGCGTCCGCAGGTTGCCTGAAATACAATGGGGGCTTAGGTCTCGGGAAAAATAAATTTTTTCCCTAAAATAAAAATACACTAACATTGTGTTCTAAATACACAATGTGTATTTTCAAAACTGATTCGCTTAACAATTAACGATTGCTTATGTCCTGCAAAAAATTGCTCAAGGCATTCCTGGCATCTATGATGCTATTTCTTTCTCTATTTTCCCTCGCTCAAGACAAGGTGGTCTCCGGCAAAGTGACTGATGCCAATGGGGCAGGAGTTGCCGGGGTCAACGTAACTGTCAAAGGAACTTCTACAGGAACACAGACCGGCACTGATGGTGCGTATCGTCTTTCCGTTCCGGGGTCAGCCAATGTGCTGGAGTTCTCTTCTATTGGTTATGCAACACAGGAGGTAAGTATCGATGCACGTACAACAGTAGATGTGCAGATGTCGATCAATAATGCTTCGCTTGGTGAAGTTGTGGTGATCGCATACGGAACGCGCCGCAGAGGTGATCTTACCGGTTCAGTCACTTCAGTATCGTCAAAAGATTTCCAGAAAGGAAACATTGCGTCTTCTGAGCAACTTTTACAAGGTAAAGTTGCCGGTTTGCAGGTAACGACCGGTGGTGGTTCTGCAGGTGGTGGCAGCCGGATCAGGATCCGTGGTAATGCATCACTGAATGCGAGCAATGATCCGCTGATCGTAATTGATGGTGTGCCTGTGGAAAGCAATGGTCTGCCAGGGTCCGCCAACCTTCTGAACACGATCAACACGGATGATATCGAATCTATCAGCGTATTGAAAGACGCCTCCGCCACTGCCTTGTACGGATCAAGAGCTTCAAACGGTGTGATCATTATCACCAGCAAGAAAGGTGCAAGAGGAAAAATGAAGTTCAACTTCAACACGCAATTGTCTTTATCAACACTTCCTAAAAAAGTGGAAGTGCTCAGCGGCAACCAGGTGAGAGACATCGTTACTCAGCAGGCGGCATTGACCGGCAATAATACTTTCAGAAACCTGTTGGGTGATGCGAACACTGACTGGCAGGATCAGATCTTTCAAAATGCATTTGGTACAAACAATAATATCAGTGCCAGCGGTATGTTGGGCAATATGCCTTTCCGCGCGTCGCTCGGCTACCTGAAACAGGATGGGATCCTTAAGACGAATAACTTTAACCGTTATTCAGCTTCTCTGAATCTCAGCCCGCGTTATTTCAATGATCATCTTTCTGTAAACTTCGCCGTAAAGGCGAGCCATACGGCAAACCGTTTTGCCGATGAAGGCGCTGTAGGTTCCGCTGCAACATTCGATCCTACCAAACCTGTTTACGATAAGGGCACGCATACAGTGAACTTTGGCGGCTATTATGAATGGAGGCAGGCGAATGACAGCGCTGTAGCTCTTGCGAACCGTAACCCGCTCGCTTTATTGGAGCAGCGTGACAATCGTTCTAAAGTGAACAGGATCATCGGTAACATCAGCCTTGACTATAAACTTCATTTCTTCCCTGATCTTCACGTACTGGTTAACCTCGGTATGGATAATATGAAAGGACAGGGTGACGACCTTTTTGACTCACTTTCAGCAACCAACTATCTCTATCATGGCAGAATGAGCCACTACGAGCAGAAAAAACAGAATTACCTTGTAGACGTCGGCCTTGCTTACAGCAAAGAGATCAAAAGTATAAGAACGAAGATCGATGCGAAAGTGATGCACAGTTACCAGGACTTTATCACGAACGTAAGCAACTTTGCGTCCTTCAGCCGCCGCGGCACGGGACCAAATGACACCATTCCCGGAAGTGTTCCGGTATTCCTGACAGATAAGCCGCAGTATCGCCTGGAATCTTATTTCGGAACGGTGAACCTGAGTATTGCAGATAACTACTTGCTGACAGCTTCGCTGCGCAGGGATGCAAGTTCTAAGTTCTCAGCAGATAACAGGGTTGGTTATTTCCCTGCCTTTGCAGCAGCGTGGAAGATCAAGAATGCGCTGTTTGAAAATTCAAATGTGCTGACTGATCTTAAACTGCGTGCAGGCTGGGGTGTTACCGGGCAGCAGGATGGAATCGGCTATTATACTTATCTGCCGCGTTATTCTCAGAGTACCCCAACTGCACAATATCAGTTTGGCAATTCTTTCTATTACTTCCTGCGTCCTGCGCCATATGACAAGGACCTGAAGTGGGAGACTACAAAAACCACGAACCTTGGTCTTGATTTCGCATTCCTCCGCAACCGTATCTCCGGTACTGTGGATGTGTATGAAAAGAAAACAGAAGACCTGTTGAGCAGCATCCCTGTTGCGCCAGGTTCAAACTTTGATATCGCGATCACTACCAACGTTGGTAACCTGAAAAGCCGCGGTGTGGAGTTCACTATTAATACGATCCCTGTTCAGACGTCGAAGCTGACATGGTCCTTAGGTTTCAACTATACTTACCAGAAGTTCGAGATCACCAACCTGCTTAAACAGAACGATCCGTCTTTCTCTGGTATCCCTGTAAGCGGGATCTCTGGTGGTACCGGTAATAATATTGGTAAGCACGTTGTGGGGTATTCTCCATACAGTTTCTTTGTTTACAAACAGGTGTATGATCAGGCTTCCGGCAAACCCATTGAAGGTTTGTATGAAGACATGAACCGCGATGGTTCTGTTAATGACCAGGATCGTTATCTCTACAAAAAACCTGCAGCAGATATGTTGCTCGGTTTTAATACTGAGCTGACCTATGATAAATGGACGCTCGGTATTACCGGACACGGAACATTTGGCAACTATCTTTACAATAACTATTTCTCTAATGGTGGTGTGCTGCGTGCTATCCAGGATCCGATCAACGTGATCCGCAACGGATCTGTAAACTATCTGGCTTCCGGATTTAATAACAATCAGTACCTCTCCGATTATTACCTGGAGAATGCCTCTTTCTTCAGATTGGATAATATCAACATCGGGTACAATTTCGGTCAGGTGTTCAGCAAAAAGGCAAATCTCCGGTTGATGGCGAACGTGCAGAACGCATTTGTGATCACGAAATATAAAGGCCTTGATCCTGAAAGCGCCAGTGATGCAGGTGTAGATAACAATATCTATCCACGTCCGAGAATATTCAGCATCGGTGCTAACCTTGATTTCTAATTCTTAAACGATTCCTCTATATGAAGCAGATAATAAAATTCATTCCCGCTTTGCTGCTGCCGGTTATTTTCTTTTCCTGTGCAAAGAAGCTGGATCTTTTTCCGCCAAATGATCTGACGCCAGAAAAAGTATACGCCGATGCCGCAGGATACAAAGCGGTACTCGCAAAAATTTATGGAACACTGGCTATTACGGGTAACTCTGGGCCTGCCGGCTCTCCGGATATCGGTGGTGGCCTGGACGAAGGTTCTCAGGTTGCGTTCATTCGTATGTTCTTCAACTGCCAGGAACTACCAACTGATGAGGCTGTAGTTGCCTGGAATGACCAGACCATTCAAAACTTCCATGGTTTGAAATGGACATCTGAAGATCCTTTCCTCAAAGGGATCTATGCCAGACCGATCTATAATATCACGCTGATCAATGAATATCTCCGTGAAGCAACAGATGACAAACTTGCTGCAAGAGGTATCACTGGTACAGCTGGCGATGATATCAAAAAAAGCCGCGCTGAAGCTAGATTTCTGAGAGCGTTCAACTATTGGGTGATGATGGACCTGTTTGGTAAATCGACATTCATTACAGAAGCTAATGTGGTAGGTACTGCCCTTCCAACGGAAATCAGCCGTGCGGACCTGTTCACTTACATCGAAAGCGAACTGAAAGCGATCGAGACTGAGCTGGCTCCCGTAAAAACAATTGAATATGGACGCGTAGATCAGGGTGCTGCCTGGGCATTACTTGCCCGTCTTTACCTGAATGCGCAGGTATATTCCGGTACGCCAAAATGGACAGAAGCGATCACTTATGCGAAGAAAGTGATCGGTGGCGGTTACACGCTGCAGCCAAATTATGCACAGCTGTTCATGGCCGATAACGACAAACGTGCCGGCGAGTTTATGTTCGCTATTGCGTGTGACGGTTTGAAAACACAGGCTTATGGAAACACAAGCTTCCTCTGCCATGCGGCATCTGGCGATGATCATAGTGAATATGGAGTCGGTGATGGTTGGTATGGATATCGGGCAACAAAAGGCCTTGCTGATAAATTCTCCGATCTTTCTGGTAATACTGACAAAAGAGCGCTGTTCACAACCGGTTCTTTCGGTACATCGCCTACACAGGTGGCGATTGCTGATGTGACCAATTTTGCTCAGGGCCTCCACGTTCGTAAATTCAGGAACATCCGTTCAGATGGTGCTGCTACACAGGATCCAACACGGGCTTTTGTTGATGTTGACTTCCCTGTGTTCAGACTTCCTGAAATGTATCTGATCTATGCAGAAGCTGTACTGCGTGGCGGTACCGGTGGTGATAAACCAACCGCGGTTACTTATATCAATAATATTCGTCAGCGGGCATATGGTAATACGAATGGCAATGTGACGGCTGATGATGTGACTCTCCAGTATGTCCTGGATGAAAGAGCAAGAGAACTGTACTGGGAAGGGCATCGCAGAACCGACCTCATCCGTTACGGTTTATTAACAACAAGCACTTATGTCTGGCCATGGAAAGGTGGAGTAGCTTCTGGTACAGCCGTACAGGATAAATTCAATATTTTCCCGGTACCTGCTGAAAACAGGGTTGCAAATCCAAACCTCTCACAGAATACCGGATATTAATTAACCACCGTTAAAAAACAAAGACATGTCAACAATCAATAAACTAATTGCTGGTTTAGGTCTTGTCGTACTGACGGCCAGTTCCTGCAAAAAAGACGAGAACAAAGTATTTTTCGAGGGAGGCACTGCTCCTGTTTTAACAGCATCCGTTACCAACTCAATTCCGCTGGCATTTGCGAACAGCGAGAAAGAGGGGCTGGTGTTGAACTGGACAAACCCTGAGTATAAATTCAATACCGGAACAAGCTCGCAGAATGTTTCTTACCTGGTAGAGATAGATACAGTAGGCGCGAATTTTACAAACCCTAACAGGCAGACGATCGGAGTAAATAATAACCTGAGCGTTTCGATGACGCAGGGAACATTGAATGATTATCTGCTGAATCAACTGGTGTTGAAGCCATCGGTGGAACATAATATCGAGATCCGTGTTAAGTCAAGCCTGACTAACAGTTCTGTGACGCTTTCTTCTGCATCGCTGAAGTTCAAGGTCACTCCATACGCTATCCCTCCGAAAGTGGCGCCGCCTGCATCCGGTAAACTTTATGTGACCGGTGCTGCTACCCCAGCTGGCTGGCAGTGTGGTTGCCCGACTGACGTAGCACCGGCATCTCAAACCTTTACACAGGTTAGCCCGACATTGTATGAAATTCCAAACATTGTTTTGAATGGTGGCCAGTCATATCTCCTCCTGCCTGTTTACGGTAGCTGGGGTGCGAAATACGGATTTACCGGTTCAAACAATGGCAATAACCCTAATGGTGACGACTTCAAAGCAGAAGGAGGGGATATCATTTCCCCGGCTGCAAGTGGCAACTACAAGATCGTGGTTGACTTCCAGAGAGGAAAGTTCACGGTAACTAAATTATAACCTTAACTGATTGTTCATATGAAATCACTGATAAAAATATTGTCCTTTCTCGCAGTTACAGCTTTCTGTTTTACTGCCTGCGACAAAGTAGATGACCTCCCGTTTTATAATAACGGTAAATCACCTGTACTGACAGCTTCAGCCGCAACGATAGCGCCGGTAGCTGCGGATTCAAACAAAGTGGCGTTGACATTAAACTGGAGTTATCCGGAATACGCAACGGACACAAATAATATCAAGTACGTTATAGAGATCGATTCAACAGGTAAGAACTTTGTGAAAGCTTCAAAAAAGGAAGTGATCGGTTCTCTGAAAGCTGACTTTATCGCGAAAGATCTGAACGCCATCCTGCTCAGTTTTGGCTATGAGTTTAATAAAGCGGTTGATATGGACGTGAAGGTGACTTCCTCCTATGTCAACAATAATGAGCGTCTTGCTTCGAATGTATTGAAGATCCGCATGACGCCTTACAAAATTCCGCCGAAGGTTGAATTGCCAACATCCGGCAAACTGTTCATTGTTGGCAGTGCGACCCAGGGTGGCTGGACCAATCCGGTTCCCACACCAACCCAGGAACTGACCCGCATAGATGAGACGACATTTGGTGGAATATTCAATTTGACAGGCGGAGGTGAATTCCTCTTATTGCCTGAAAATGGAAACTGGGATAAAAAGTATTCGGTAACGGACAACACCGTTCCGGGTTTGAGCGATGGTGGAGATTTTGGATACGGTCTTCCGCAGAATTTTCCTGCTCCATCAGCAGCAGGCTGGTACAAGATCACGGTGAATTTCCAGACAGGTAAGTTCAGTGCTGCTCCTTTTACCCAGGAGCATGGTTTGCCTTCTGCTTTGTTCATTGTTGGTAATGCTACACCAGGCGGTTGGAATAATCCCGTTCCTGTTCCTTCTCAGCAGTTTACCCGGATCAATTCTACGAAATTCGAAATAGCATCAATTGCGTTGACGGCAGATGAATATTTGTTGCTTCCTGAAAATGGTAACTGGGATAAGAAATACGCAGTTCCGAACAAAGCTGCTGCCAATATCAAACTTGGCGGTACATTCGTTCCACAGGGAGCAGATAATTTTCCCGCTCCTGACGCAGGTAATTATAAGATCGCTATTGACTTCTTTAATAACTCGTATAAGCTTACAAAGCTGTAATAATACATGCATAG
>JBEVKW010000275.1:0-4282 GCA_040509495.1 Chitinophagaceae bacterium
CCATCCATCATGCGATTTTCAATCGTGTCTGCCCTTTTACTGCTGTTATCTGTAATATCCTGCCGGCAAAAGGTAAATACATCAGCAACACTTACAGACTACTTTACTTACAGCGATACGGTCGAGGGCGGAGGAGTTAAACTGATCCCTATTAAAACGCCGGTTGGAGATTTTAAGGTCTGGACAAAACGCTTTGGATCCAATCCAACAATAAAAATATTACTACTGCATGGTGGCCCATCGATGACTCATGAGTACATGGAATGTTTCGAAACTTTCTTTCAACGTGAAGGTTTTGAGTTCTACGAATATGATCAGTTAGGCTCTTACTACAGTGACCAGCCAACTGACAGCAGTTTATGGACAACGGCAAGGTTTGTGGAGGAAGTGGAGCAGGTTCGTAATGCTATAGGAGCAGACAGTACTAATTTCTATATCATCGGTAATTCCTGGGGTGGCATATTAGGAATGGAATATGCCCTTAAATATCAGCAGAACCTCAAGGGCCTGGTCGTTGCAAACATGATGGCCAGCGCTCCTGAATACACAAGATATGCGGAACAGGTACTGATGAAACAACTGAAACCGGAGGTACTTGCCGAAATAAAATCGATCGAAGCAAAAAAAGACTACACAAATCCCAGGTATTTTGAATTATTGCTGCCCAACTACTATGCAGAACATGTTTGCCGCCTCAAAGAATGGCCTGATGCACTTAACCGCTCTATAAAACATGCCAATAATGCTGTTTACACATTAATGCAGGGACCGAGCGAAATGGGTATGACGCCTGAAGCCCGACTGGCTGACTGGGATATCAAAGCCCGCCTGAAAGAAATAGCTGTTCCAACGCTTATGGTTGGTGCAAAATATGATACGATGGATCCTAAAGCAATGGAAGAACAAAGCAAGATGGTTCAGAAGGGACGATATCTCTATTGCCCCAACGGAAGCCATCTTGCGATGTGGGATGATCAGAAGGTCTTTATGCAGGGAGTTACAGCTTTTATCAAAGATGTTGACAAGCAAAAATTCTAGCGCTGTTACTGTCAAAAGCAGTTATCAGAGGATAGCGCACTGCATGTATCAATACTCTGCAAATTTTTCAACTGTTTTGACCGATACAGCATTCAATGCGTTATCCGCTTTGCAGACAAGGATCTTTTTGCCAAAGCCATCCAAAAAGGTGTTCGCGGGAACATTGAACTTTACAGTTTTCACACCCTGTGTCGGATGATAAAGTCCGTTTGCGTCTTTAAAATACAATGTCAATTCCACTTGTTCGATCTTCCAGGCATCCAGCAGGAAATTAGCTTTATATTCGATAGCCAGACCAAGTCCGTTTTGATTGAATGAAGCGAGGCTTGTTACAGGATTAACCAGTTGCGCCGTGCTGGACATGAACAGGTAGAGCGGAAATGTAGCAGGCAAATTGGGTAATAGCGTCTGCTGGTTTTTCTGGATCTTTGCCACAAATTCATTGTATGTATTACTGAGGTCTTTTGTCATAGCCGGTATCAGGCGGAAATTCACTTCAGACTCTTTCTCCTTGTTATCAGCGCCTGTTTTTATTGTCACAAAAGCATTGGTCAGATAATATTGAGACGCGGAAACGGCCGGCTGGTATTGTCCCTGGTAACCTCTGAATTTATACGTTGCAAAATTATTCGTTTCATTGGCCTCACTTACCTTTCTATCCTTATCAACCCAAAGCATGTAAGTATAATCTGAGGTGGTGTTGAAATAATGATCCTTTGAAATATTGAAATAATTCAATACACCCTCTTTTTCCTGTCCTGGATTTAGCGTAGCGGGTATGCTTGAAAGAACGTGACCTCCCGCAATGAAATAGTTTTTTCCATTAACCGGCCATGAAGGTGCCGGATCTGTTGGTCTCACCGGATTATAATCGAGATATCCCTGCACGGCAACATTGTTGATATCCAGCGCCTCTGTACCGTTATTCTTCACTACATAATTCACCTGAACCGATCCTCCATTGGCTGGATTGTATTGCAGGCTCCGGATCTGAACGCTGAGGTCTTTTCCCGGCGTCAGGTTGGCTGTAGACACCGGGTCTGGCGTTGATGCCACCGGCGAAGGAAGCGTATTGACCGGTGTTTTTCTCATAACTTCCGCCGACTGCAGTTTTTTAACTTCTGTGGGCCGTTGTACCGAAACCTGGGCATTGGAAGCGAAGGAGAATACGAGTATTGTGGTGGCGAGGGTTGCGATCTTCATATCTGATTTTACTGTAAATATTGCGCCTCTACGGTAATACTCCAATCGCTTAAAAGTGGTATTTTTTTAATTGCGGCCGTTCTATGGAAAGAGATCCCCCGCCATAAAGCAACGCATCTTATCCGACTTTATACCTTTCAAAAAAGGCCCTCTCCAGCGCTTCCCGGTGATCGGGATGCGCAATACTGATCAGCGCCTGGCCACGTTGCTTGAGGTTCTTCCCAAACAAATTAACCTTACCATATTCAGTTACCACCCAGTGAATGTGGCCACGCGTTGTAACAACGCCAGCGCCTTCTTTAAGATAAGGCACAATGCGTGACTGATTTTTTGAGGTGACTGAGGGTAATGCAATGATCGGTTTTCCGTCTTCTGATAAAGAAGCTCCACGCATAAAATCCATTTGTCCACCGATACCCGAATACTGATAAACTCCGATGGAATCTGCACACACCTGGCCTGTCAGATCAACTTCAATCGCACTGTTGATGGCCGTTGCTTTAGGGTTCTGCCGGATAATACTTGTATCGTTCACATAGGCGATATCCATTACCCTGATCTGAGGATTGTCGTGAACAAAATCATATAACCTGCGGGTGCCAGCCATGAAACCGGTTACGGTCCTGCCAACATTCAGTTTTTTCTGACTATTGTTGATCACACCTTTCTCCAGCAAAGGAATGATCCCGTCAGATAACATTTCCGTATGGATACCAAGATTCTTGTGATTGAAAAGATTCTGCAGCACCTGATCAGGAATGCTGCCGATCCCCATTTGTAAGGTAGCTCCATCATCGATCAGTGAAGCCACATTCTTGCCGATCTCCGCAATAGCCGGAGAGATCTTCGCAGAATAGTTCACTTCCGGAAGATCAGCCTCTTCCCAAACCATATAATTGATCCTGTCTTTATGAATAAAACCATCGCCATGCGTTCTCGGCATTTTCGGATTCACCTGTGCCACGATGATCTTTGCGGTATCAACCGCAGCTTTGGCAATATCGACGGAAGTGCCAAGAGAACAATAACCATGTCTGTCCGGAGGCGAAACGTGTATCAATGCAACATCGATCGGAAGAATATTCCTGCGGAATAATTGTGGGATCTGGCTTAAGAAGATCGGCACATAATCTCCCGCACTGCTATTTACCACAGCCCTGGTATTGGCTGATACAAACAGCGAGTTGAAATAAAAACTTTTACCAAAATCTTCCCCTGTAAAATCAATCTCGCCAAGATTTGTAATGCTTACCAGCTCGACGTTCTTTAACCGTTCATGCATCGTCAGTAATTGCCTGATCAATGCTACCGGCGTTGCCGCACTGCCATGAATAAACACCCGGTTCCCTGACTGGATACAATCCAGGGCCTGGGCGGCCGAAATAAAACCATTTCCATTGAACATATTGAAAGCGTTTTTGAATCCTATGATGCAAAGATAGCCAGCGCTTGCCCAGTCAACAGCGAACAGGCAAAGGATCAGGCCGGAAAATGACAATAATCATACTTTTTTGCAACAGAAAGCAGAGTTGATCCAATTCTCACCCCCTGTATTTTAAATGAGGTATCGCGACTCCATGCATAATGGCGTGATCCCTTCATAGAGGTGATACATATAACAAAACCCCGGCTTTAGTAAGCCGGGGTTGAATGACCATCATAAAGAATGATAAGGTTAACGGTTATTTTGTTGATCAGTTGAATATCCGGGTAATGATGGCCAAACTATCCTGATGCAACAAGTGCTTATGCTTTAGCTGACTTCTTGTATACACTCCACTGAAGGCCATTATCTGATTTCAACACCACTTTCGAATCTGCCTGCTCAAGGGTGATATAATAGCTGGTACCATCTGCATTAGACAATTCGAACAGTTCAGTGATCCAACGTCCGCCGTATTCTTTTTTCAACGAGTGCTGCAGGTTCATGGGAAGGTCGAGTGAGCTGATATTTCTCGCCAGGCCAAGCATCTCTCCTTCGAAAGAGTAGAAAGCTGCTATATGCTGCTCATTGTAAACAAAGGATGCTTTATAAAAGCCT
>JBEVKW010000276.1:0-17414 GCA_040509495.1 Chitinophagaceae bacterium
CACGCCAATCGAAATGAAGCACTCCGCTGGCGAGTTTTTTTTTGTGCAGGTGACACCCTCCCATTTTTAGCCATTTTTTCCGCAGCCTTGATTTTTTTTTGTTACTTTTTTTGCATCAAGGCAAAAAAAGTAAACGGAGACTTCGACCTCCCGTCGAAAAAAGCGCCTTGCCCGCCCGGCAAAATGTAAATGGAGACTCCGAGCCCCCTCGGAAAAACAGCGCTTTGCCCGCCCGGCAACAAAAAAAGCCCGGCCGGACTTCCGGCCACCCAAAACCTCTCTCGCAACCGTCCGCCACCGAACAACAATTGTAGCATTTCCGTACACTGCAACTTTCCCCACATCCCAGCTAATTGATAATTAAACGCTTAAATAACTGGCATACGCTTGGTTCCCCATCCCTTGCATCATCAATAATCCAGGAAAAAACCTTTTCCGGTAAACCAAAACCTCATGTTCAGGAATTATCTCAAGATCGCTATCAGGAATATTGTCCGTCACAAGGCATTCTCTATGATCAATATCGCAGGTCTTACGATCGGTATGACCTGCAGTATCTTCATTTTTCTGTGGGTCAGAAATGAATTAAGCTATGATCGTTTTCATCCGAATAGAGATCAGCTTTTCAGAGTGGTATGTAGTGTCGGTCAATTCAAGGCGGCGGTAACGCCCTACCCCATTGCGCAGGAGCTGCAGAGCAAAGCGCCGGGAATAAAGCGGATCATCCGTTTCAACAGTTCAGCCCCGATCGTATTCCAGCTCGGAGAAAAACGCTTTGAAGAACCCAATGGTTACTATGTTGACTCCACGTTCTTGCAGGCTTTTTCTTTCAAACTGGTAAAAGGGGATCAAACAACCGCACTCAGCCGCACTGACGGCATCCTGATCACAGAATCGATGGCGAAGAAATACTTTGGTACGGAGAATCCCATTGGTAAAATGCTGCGCAAGGATAAAGACGCAAACGTACTCGTAACTGGTGTGTTGGCGGATATTCCGACCAATTCCCATCTGCAGTTTGACTACATCATGCCCATCTCTGCCATTGCGCAGTCAAACAGCGATATCAAAAACTACGTTTGGGATAACTTTAATTTTTACAGTTACGTTCAGCTGGAAGATAATGCAGCTGCCAGTGAAGCAGCGATCCAGAAATTGACGAAGCAGGCTGACGACCTGTATAAAAAACAGATACCTGAAGATCTGTTGAAAGTGGATTTCACACTGCAGCCTATTACACAGATCCATTTGTATTCAGATTACCAGGCGGATGTTTCCGGGCACGGAAGTTACCTCTATGTAAAGATCTTCTTCATCGTGGCGGTCTTTATCCTGATCGTTGCATGCATCAATTTCATGAACCTGTCTACCGCACGCTCTGCGAGACGTGCTAAAGAAGTGGGCTTGCGCAAAGTAGTGGGCGCCGTCCGCGGACAACTCATCGGCCAGTTCCTCGGCGAATCAATCATGATCTCATTCCTTTCTTTGCTTCTGGCCATCCTGCTTGTATGGTTATTATTACCCGCCTTCAATTTACTGGCTGGAAAAGAACTGGAGATCTCCTTGTTCGATGCAAAATTACTGCTCACCTTACTGGCCATTGCACTGGTTACCGGTCTGATCGCCGGCAGCTATCCCGCATTGTTCCTCTCAGGTTTCAGACCCGTGAAAGTGCTGAAAGGAAATGTCCGGAAAATGGGAGGAAACCTGGTTTTCCGTAATACACTGGTTGTTTTGCAGTTTGTAGTATCGATCGTATTGCTTGCGGGCACAGTCGTGGTATTCAAACAAATGCGTTTCATCAAGAATATGAATCTCGGTTTTGAGAGGTCAAACCTGCTTTATATGCCGATTGCCGGCGATCTTGCCAATATGCAGGACGTATTGCGCGGTGAATTGAAAAGTAATACGCTCACCAGCAATTTCACTATTACAAATGCTGTTCCTGCCAACCATACCAGCGGAACAGTCAACGTTCACTGGGAAGGTAAAGAGCCGGGCAATCAAACCATTTTTGCGAATATGAACGTGAATGAAGATTTCTTCGGGGTGTTCCGGATGAAGATGGCAAGTGGCCGTGAATTCTCTTCGAACTTCAAAGGAGATTCAAGCAACTATGTGATCAATGAAACGGCTGCGAGGGAAATGGGAATGAATCCTGAAAACGCAGTAGGGAAACCGTTGGAAATGTGGGGCACGAAAGGAATGATCGTCGGTGTGGTGAAAGATTTTAATTTCAAAACACTTCAACATAAGATCGATCCGATGATCCTCCGCTTTCAGCCGGGCCGGCTGGCTATTGTACGAACAGAACCGGGGAAAGCAGAAGCTACGATCAAAGCAATGGAGAACATCAATACCAAACTGAATCCCTCCTACCCTTTCTCCTACGGCTTTGTTGACCAGGAGATCGATAAGGCGTATAAAGGCGACCACCAAATGGGAAGCCTGTTCAATGTATTTGCGATCCTTGCCATTTTCATTTCATGTATGGGACTTTACGGATTATCAGCGTTTATGGCAGAACAACGCACAAAAGAGATCGGTGTGCGAAAAGTGCTTGGCGCGTCTGTGAGCAACCTGGTGTATCTGCTTTCTTTAAGCTTTACCCGTCTCATCCTGATCGCCACGCTGATCGCCGTACCGCTTGCCTGGTGGGCTGTTAACAACTGGCTGGAAGGATTTGCCTACAGAACATCTGTCAGCTGGATGATCTTCGCATCCGCATCCCTGGCTGCACTTATTATTGCATGGCTGACCGTGGGGTATGAATCCATCAAAGCAGCGATTGCAAACCCTGTAAGATCATTACGATCAGAATAGTTTTTTTTATTTCTCATGTGTATGTATCCACCGCCTTATTCTTATCGCGGTGGATTTTTTTTGGACGATCCATTTTCATCAATTGAACAACGGAAAACGACAACTCGGCCAATACCCGGTAGAAGCTGTCTGCAATGCAGCCTACATTAGCAGGCAAATGCCTCTCATGCCAAAACCTATCCCGAAATTTCAGTTCCTGCTTAATTACAGCACCATATTTCTGCTTGCATTGATGTTTATGGTTACACGCTGCAAAAAAGAAGCTTCTTCTGTAAAGGAAGACAATTCCATCTTCATTCATTTTTCTCCTTCAACGATTGCGCACGACCAGGTTGACTCCGCAATTGTAGTATTAACAAAAGGCGCAGTTTCTATAAAAAGGAACATGGTAAAGGAGAACAGATCACTTCAAGCAGACCTTAATGATCTGGAAAAAGGAGAATGGACAACAGAGATCCGCATCTATGCAAGGATAGAACGCGACAATTATCCACGGCGCTATGATCTCCGGCAGAATATCGGTATCGTACCAAACGGAAAAGGGATCCGTTTACCGGCTCCTGCCGGGATTTTTGATGACCAATGGAAACCCCGTGTTATCATCGCAACCGCAGACCGCACTGTAATACTGACGGCAGCGCTGGATCCGAACGATCCGTATACCGACCTAGCCGTTAACACAGAGAAATGGGACTACGCATACATTGACCGCACCGCTTTATATAAAACGGAAAATGGCGAACAACATACCGATGGCGGTAACTGGGAATGTGACGGAGATTGTTATTTTGACGGCACTTTTCAATTTGAAGGGAATGCATTCACAGGGTTTTCACAACGCATGGCTAACAGGAATTGGTTGCGCTCTGAAGTATACGGTTTGCTGATGAATCTGCAGACAGGTGAAGAACTGAACCTTTATTATCTCTTCAACAAATAACCGGGACCGCTGAAGTATCAACGCCTGATGTACCTTTGCTGCAATCAGGATGATATGAATTCAAAACTGGAAAGCTATTATCTCAGCAAACCGGAACCCTACCAGGGATGCCTGCTCGCGCTGCGCGATATCATTCTGAACATACACCCCGTTATTATTCATGAACGAAAATTCCAGATCCCTTTCTTTTCATACAAAGGAATGAAACTGGCTTACCTCTGGCTCAACCGGAAGAAACTGATGATCGGATTCTGCACAGACAAACAATTATTGCCATTTTCTGAAAACATAAAAGCAAAAGACCGCTACGAATCATTCGAGATAGATCCGGAAGAGGATATTCCCGTGACGATCATACAGGCAAACATCCTTCGGCATATCAACGCCATAAATGAACATGAATCACGAATTGACGCAAGGGGTAAATCATAAAATGGAAAAGCCCTTACGCAAAGGCATTCCGGTTCGACCGGCTGTTTAAGGTAAGGATCGTGTTAACCCAACGTTCATTCTCTTATAACGCCAGGCCCAACTTGAATGCCCACCGGTGTAGTTCATAATTCATATACTCATACGTGTCAGCACAAGGTGGATTGGGACAATTACCGCCAAGCGTTTGCTTCACACGCATGCCTTTATAAGAATAATAAGCGCCGAGGAGAACACCTTGCCCTGCCTTCATGCTCTTTTCCGGAAAACGATATACAAATCCTGCTTCCCCGAAAGGTCGCGGAAGATAGGTTGCCTTCACCGCAGTCCTCAACATGTCGCTATTCTTTTCCAGCGAAAAGGAGATACCTGCATTGATATTGAACAGCAGGTTATTTGACGAAGGGAAAAGATATTTTGACCCGGACAGGAAAACCGGCAGTGAAAGACGTTCATAGTTATCAAGCCCTGTACCTGCTCCGGCAAACCAGGATCCTGTTTCCAAACCATGGATCGTGGTTAATTGCTGGCCGGTCTTTTCTCCGGCCAGCAATGCGAAGTAATTATATGATCGATACGTTTTTTTCTGAGCCGGGCAATACAGGCTGCTGATAAGAAACGCAAGCAGTAATAGTTTCCTCAGCATGTTCAATTCTTTTGAATACGGCTTATCAGCCTGATATCTGATGGGTTCGAATAGTCATACTGCAAGATCCCTTCTTTGGCACTTACGATCAGCCTGCCATTCATCGGGATCACGTCAAAAGGTTCAACGTCTGATATCAGTTTCTTTAATGAAATATTTGCAGGATCAGATACATCGTAAAGCTTCAACCCTGCCGTACCATCACAGATCCAAAGCAGGTTGCCATCTTTCGCAAGGCCGTAAGGATTTTTTAAAGGATAGTTCTTAACAAGCTTAGGGGCTGTGAGATTGGTGACATCCAGTATTTCAAGTCTGCTTTCCGTAATATTACCACAGAAATTTCCAGCTCTGAGTGTCACATAAGCATGTGTTCCATCTGTTACCACAGGGTCGCAAGATCTTACGTGCTGAAAAGATCCCGTGTATTTTGGCGTTTCCGCAACCGAAATATCATAGATGTACATCGCATTGTTTGAACCAATGAACAATTTATCCTTGAACGGAAATATCGTTTCAATGCCACTGCCTATTGACACATCTTTTTTATAGGCAGGGCTGGCGGGTGTGGCAAGGTCAATAACCTTCAGGCTGTACATTCCAACAGCATACATATAATTGTTCACAACAGCGAAGCGCGCCATAGATCCCGCAATACCCACAGTAGCCCCGTTGGACGATGCGCTGGCAAAAGTGTTGAAATTATCAAACACAATACCACAGCCTCTGCACATTTCAGGTGATTCATAGGCTACGGTTGTATCCTTTCTTGTCCATCCCACGATATAACGGGATGTGTCTCCATTAAAATACCATCCATTACTGCCAACATAACTTCTTTCCGGAAAAAGGTTCGACGTTACTTTGGTGATCTTTGCCTGCAATGGATTTGATATGTCCAATGCGATCATATCTGAATAAATATCTGCATAAAGGATATCTCCCTTCACTGCGATATCGACATTACCTGGAATACTGATAAAGGATTTTGAAACCGGTGACTGTGGATCACTATTATCAATGATGTGAACGCCTTCATTGATCTCATTCACAAAAAGATAATTACCGTATGCATAGATCTTACCGGCATTGTGCACAGAACGCCCGGACAATGGCTTTATCACTTCAGCCAACACCTGGCTCTTCTCTTTATACACAGGAGTAAAAATGGTATAGGTACGTGTGACTTTGTCTTTCAAACAGCCTGCCAGCAAGAATAACGGCAGTAAAGGAAGCAATAGTTTGGTGATCGGTTTCATGACGTGGTTTTCATACGCTGACAACTCAATATCAAAAACCATTGCATCAGGTTAAAAAAATATTTATTGTTTGCGGGTCAAAATTGACCGTTCACACAATTTTAAGATCAAAAATACGACAATCTTCGTATGTTTGAAGCCAATCAACTGACATGAAATTTTTATTATTACCACTGGCTTTATTATTGGCCTCGGCCCAGCTTTCTTTTTCTCAGTCCATTGTTCGTTTCAAATCAAGCAAGCCCTACTCGGTGCTTAGTTTTATTGAAACTGCAAGCGGCGTGGAGGTTCACTCTTCTACTTTCAAACACTATATTGATTCGTCGATTTCAGCAACGGATACAGTTTTTAATGCCTTGCTTCGTGATTTTGGAAAGGTCAACCTTTCCTATAATTATAAACGGGAAGATTATCCTGCAGCGCGCCGGCAGAGCCGCTCCACCTACGACCTGCTGATCATTGCTGCCGTAAGAAGCAATTCGATCCGCGAGTTTCATGATAATTCGATCGGAATTCTTTCAAACGCCGCACATCAGCAACTGTTCCACATCCTCGAAAAAGCAGAACCGTATTATGACCGCATCGTATGGGGCCGGTCAGAGAAATCAGTGACAACCCAAATAATCGGTTTGAAGAAGTATGAATCCAAAGCCAATGAAATGTTCCGCGCTTTCCGCAGGTTTTATAATTCGACCTGGCCCGATGCTATTCCATTCGATGTTTCGATATTTCCCATACCAGCAATTTCAGGCAATACCTCCGCCACGCCGCATGCGAATAGTCTTTGTGTAGCTGTTCTCACCGGCGGTCAGGATCTTCCGGGCACCATGAGTGTTACATTACATGAGATCTGCCACGTATTGTATGATGAACAATCAGCTGCATTGCAGCATTCGCTCGATACTATGTTCAGGACGGACAGTTCTCCCTTTTCGGCGATCGCCTACAGCTTTTTTGACGAAGCAATTGCAACTGCACTTGGAAACGGTTATGCCTATAAACATTTTACAGGCAAAACGGATACAACCTCCTGGTATAATAATCCATACATCGATGGATTTGCCCATGCGATCTATCCCTTAGTGGAAGATTATCTTGCAAAGAACAAAACCATTGACAGCAGTTTTGTTAAACAGGCCATTGAATTATTTGGCAAAACCTTTCCACGATCGTTGTCAGATTATTCCATCCTGTTGAATAATATGTTTCTCTATGCCGATGCGGAAGCCAGCCCGGAACGTTCGCGTTTGAAAGCAATAGTGGGAAAATATTTTACTTCATCACGATATAATTTCTCCAGTCCCATCCTACATGAGTACAGTATTGATTATCTCAAGAAAAGTAAAGGAACCCAACTGATCATTGTTGATCGTAACCAGGACTCAACTATCAACGAATTAAAAAAGACATTGCCTGAATTATCATCTTTGCTAAAAGATCAGCCCTCCTCCAATTTTGTTCTTTCATTTTATGATAGTACAAAACGCCCTGTTGTGCTTGTACGGGTGAGTGATCAAACATTTCTTGATAAGGCTTTTAAGATGTTAAAGCAGAAAAAGTACATGGATCCCAAAACGCCGTTGTTCATAGTAGAATAGCCCGCACCAGGACAAGAGACGCAATTCGCTTACTCCCGAAGCGGATCGCGTCTCTTGTTCCTCCGATCGGTAGCCTGTGGCTTAAATTAATGGACTGGTTGCGGCTTATGGTTGTTCACGACTGCAAGTGCGTTGAATCAGTATACCTGCAAACGGGTCGTATAAATTGCTGCATCGGCCTTAGAGAACGGCGTTTAGTATTTGTGCAGTAATAGTTCCTGAGAAAGAAATCGTGCTCTCGGTGATGCTGCCGGTCCGGAAGGTAATTTCGCAGAAGCCCATTATATTTGCCTCATGCAAGACTGGAAATCTTACTGGTTTCTCCTGGCCGGCGGACAAGGGCTGTTACTCACTATTGGCCTGGCTGCGAAATCAAAGAGAAACAATGGTGTGCTTATTCATCTCGCCATTCTCATCGGTGTGCTATCGATAGAATTACTTACGAATTTTGCCGTCAGCATACATTATCCAAATCAACCTGGTGCATTTCCATTCTGGCTCGTCGGATCTTACCTGTTGATTCCTCCTTCGCTGTACAACCTGGCAAGACATTCAACCGGGATGAAACTGCTTCCAACAAAGCAGTCGATCATTCTGTTTATCCCCGCATTTATAGAAATATTCGCGGAAACCATCTTCTTTCTCTTACGCTCATCCGGCATCAGCCTTCCCGATCTTCAGAACAGTGTTCCCTGGTTTGCATTTACCGAGATCATCCCGGTGATTTCCACCCTGCTTATGCTTGGCTGGTGGGCATCCAGGTTGTGGCATACTTCTTTGGCTACTCAAGTCAGCAATCGTAAAAAAATGTGGGAATTCAGATCAGTCTTTTCGTTTGTTTTACCCGTTTTTTATTTGCTTCTCGGGATACTTTGGTTGTCTGATGCTTTTTTCGGTTGGCGGTTTTCGGATCTGCTGGCACAATTACTTGCGGCCTCGATGTTGCTGCTCGGGTATTTCGTTTTCTTAAGATCGGGCGTTTTTGATCGACTTTCTTTTGTTGCTGTTCAAACGCCGGCCTCACAGCATGGCGCCTGGCCGTATAACGACCATCAAACGGTTAAACGTTTAGTCGGATTAATGGAGGACGAAAAGATGTTTGTTCAATCGCGCCTGTCCGTGGATGATCTTGCTACCGCCCTGGGCGTTCCCCGCCGTTACCTGACCCATATTTTCGCAACCCAGCTGAACACCACCGCTATCGCGTTCATTAATAAATATCGTGTGGAAGACCTGATCAGGAAAATGAGAGAAGATGAACTGGAAACCAAAACGATCCTCGCACTGGCAATGGAATCGGGGTTCAGTTCTAAGTCGGCCTTTAACCAGGTTTTCAAAATGCATACAGGTAAGACGCCGTCTGAATACCTGAAAAACAGGTCCTGAAACCTGTTTCCGCACCAGTACACCGATATCTGCACTTCTTCTCCCGATATTTTCGGGTAAAAATGAAGACGATCCTTTTATCTGCCGCCTGTTTTATTTGCCTGAGGATTTCTGCGCAGCTCCCTCCTGTTGATACATCCGGAGAGATCCATATCCGTTTTGACCACAATACCGAGTTTGCCGGGTTCATTTTTTTTATGGGATCAATGGCCGACGATGCGCTGGTGCCGGGTTCAAAAATGGATAATGGCCAGTTAAAAAAAGACTGGTTCCGGTATAATCTTGCCCTGACGGAAAAATATCATGCATTCCGCGACGATGCTGATCTGAAAACGGCCACAGGGTTCATGGAAAATCTTCAGTCCACTGACCTCTTTCCTTTATTGATGAATGTTGCGCAGTTCCCAGCCGCTGCAATGCACGCTGGTGTCAGCTATCGCTCTATCGAAGAATTTGCTCCGGGCCGCGACAGCCTCGAAACGACCCGGCAGGCCTCCATTTTTCTCAATGCACTCAATAATATTTATATAAAAATGTCCTTTGAAAAATATTATGTGGATGCAGCGGTGTATTATCAGCAGACCCTTGAAGAGGTCAGGTCCGCGTTACCGAAGAAAGGATCGATCGCTGCAATGGAGCAGTTCTATGGTAAACGTTTCACCGAATACACGGTAATGCCGAGCCTGACCATTCCCTCCGGCATGGCATTCGGATTGAAACTGCCGGGCGCGCGGGGCACAGCAGTCTTTAATTTATTCGGTCCTTTTGCAGTGCCGCAGATCAACAGGAACGCGCCGATCGATATGGGTTATCATAATCCGCAGCATCTCCTTGAATTGAGTGTACACGAATTCGGGCATTCGTTCGTCAATCCTGTAACAGCTGCATTACCGGACTCACTTCTGCTTTCTTCGCGGGCGCATTTCGAACCTATCCGGGAAGCAATGGACAACCAGGGTTATCCTACATGGAAAAGTTGTGTGACCGAGCATTTCGTTCGTGCGGGTGAAGTGATAATTGCGAAAAGAATGGGCAGAACAGCAGCAGCGGATGAGCTGCTGAAAAGCTATATTCAAAAAAGAAAATTCATTTATCTGCCCGTGATCATTGACGCGATAGAGCACGCAATGAAAGAGGGAAGAACGTATGAGGATGCCGTGAGAATGGCCGCAGAAAGATTATAACTAGTAGTATGAGCCTCATCACTTAAGCAACAGATGCATCGCCTGCAACGATCCGGCCGGGCGATGCATTTTTTTTGAAAAAACTTTCACTTTTTTTGCCAATCTTTTTGCAGTGAATCTATTTTCCTTTACTTTTGCCGTCCGTTTGGCTGCGTAGCTCAACTGAATAGAGCATCTGACTACGGATCAGAAGGTTTCAGGTTTGAATCCTGACGCGGTCACACTAAAAAGGCTTCACAGAAATGTGAAGCTTTTTTTATGCCCTACCTCAAGAAATCAGGCTATTCGCCCTCCTGAAGCTGTTACGAAAACGGCCGCCAACTGTACCAGAACCGGACATTCTTCCAACACTCATCACGGTAAAGCAAAGGTTTTCAATCGCTAATTTACTGGCATGCATTTAACTGTATTTGACGGTATATATTAATAACACCGACCTGTTGATGATATTTTGTCCTATGTGACGGACAGATTAATGCTATAACAAATCAAAAGTCCTTCTGTATGTTCAAAACAAATCTCAAGATCGCCTGGCGAAATTTGTTAAAAGACAAACAATTTGCTTTGATCAATGTGTTTGGACTGGCAACCGGACTTACCTGCGCCATCCTTATTTTTTTATGGATCGATGACGAACTGAAATACGATAAATTTTTTGATAAGGACGCGAACCTTTATCAATTGATGGAATTCAAAACAGGCGACGAAACTACCGCATCAGCACAATCTTCCGGTCTGTTAGCCGACGCAGTTTCCAGCCAGGTACCTGGCGTTGAATATGCAGCCGCTGTTGCGCCCACCAACTGGTTCCCGCAATACACGCTCTCCGCTGACGGGAAAAACATAAAAGGTTCCGGTCAGTATGCAGGCAGGGATTATTTCAATATTTTCTCTTTTAAACTGATAGAAGGTAACAAAAACCAGGTACTGGAAAATAGAAGCTCGATCGTTATATCTGATGAACTTGCACAGAAGCTTTTTGGACAAACAGCCAATGTAGTTGGCAGACCCATCCGGTTTGACCAGGATACAACGTTTTTCGTTTCCGGCGTATTTGAAAAAGTTCCTGCACAGTCGTCGCAGCAATTTGATTTCGTTTTATCATTTGAATATTTAAAAAGCATAAAAGAATGGGTGAACCTGTGGGAGCATAACGGTCCCCTCAGTTTCGTACTGCTGAAGAGCAATACACGTATAGAAACGTTCAACAAAAACGTCGCTGACATAATAACTGCGCGCACAGGAAATCCGTCGAGAAAAGTACTGGCCACGCGTTTTTCTGACGGATACCTGTATGGACTGAATGCAGGAAAAGCCGGCGACAGTGGTAAAATCGGCTATGTTAAACTGTTCTCCCTGCTGGCATTGTTTATTCTTGTTGTGGCATCTATAAATTTCATGAACCTAAGCACTGCAAAAGCATCACGGCGATTAAAGGAAATAGGCATCAAAAAAGTGGTTGGCGCGGGGCGTCCTCAGTTGATCCTGCAGTTTCTTTCCGAATCACTACTGCTGACACTATTAGCTGGCGCATTTGCCATATGCCTGGTGTGGCAACTATTGCCGGCTTTTAACCAGATCACCGGCAAGCAGATCTATCTCCGGTTCAGGCCCGACCTTCTAATTTCTTTACTGTTGATCGTGGTACTCACAGGCTTGCTGGCAGGCTGCTACCCTGCATTATACCTGTCCAGGTTTAAGCCGCTTAACGTGTTAAAGGGAAAGATTGGCAGTTCGATCGGTGAAGTGCTCTCCCGGAAAGGCCTGGTAGTTTTCCAGTTCACCCTATCAACCGTATTGATTGTTGCCGTGATGGTGATCTACCAGCAGATACAATTCATTCAATCGAAGGATACCGGTTATAACAAGAATAGCATTGTTCGATTTTCAGCCGAAGGCGCCATCAAGGGAAAGGAGACTGCATTCATCGCTGAACTTAAAAAGATCTCCGGAGTAGTGAATGCCAGCGCCACTTACCACAGAGTTGTAGGGCGCGGATATAATCATGGAGGAATGGAATGGGCGGGAAAAGATCCGCAACAGGAAGTATTCTTCGAAGCGTTTGAAGTTGATTATGATTTTGTGGAAACAATGGGCATGCAGTTGACCAGGGGAAGAAGCTTTTCAAAAAAATTCGGCAACGACTCTTCAAATATTGTGCTCAACGAAACAGCGGCCAAAATAATGGGTTTGACAGATCCTGTAGGCAAGATCATCCGCCGGTTCAATAAGGACGTACAGGTGATAGGTGTGGTTAAAGACTTTCATTTTGAATCGTTACATGAGCCTGTCAAACCCGCTTACCTGTTCCTGTACGGAGGAAATACCATTATCGCCAGCGTGCAGCCCGATCAGATGCAAAAATCTATTAAGTCGATGGAGCAGCTGTACAGTAAATTCAATCCGGGATTTCCTTTTACGTATAACCTGCTCGACGAGGCATTTCAAAAGCAGTACGAATCGGAATCGAGGGTATCGGCATTATCGAAATATTTTGCAGGGCTTGCGATCATTATCTCCTGCCTGGGTTTGTTTGGCCTGGCGGCTTTTTCCGCCCAGAAAAGAAGAAAGGAGATTGGTGTACGCAAGGTAGTAGGTGCTTCTGTAGCAAACATCACAACGATGCTTTCCGCCGATTTCCTCCGGCTGATCCTTATTGCCCTGATCATTGCATTCCCTCTGGCCTGGTGGATCATGAACTACTGGCTGCAAAGCTTTGCTTATCGTATTAACATTAGCCCTTACATATTTCTAATTGCGGGAGCAGCCATTGTAGTGCTGACCTTACTTACAGTAACTTTTCAATCGGTCAAAGCAGCCATGACCAACCCCGTAAAAAGCCTGCGGACCGAATAGAACCATCCTGCCCGGCCGGTATCCTACGGTGTGATTGATGGTCGGCATAAACTGCCCCTGTAGTATTGGCCTGCCGATCATTAATTTTCGTATACCCACAATCTGCCTTCGATTAACGGCTTTTTTTTGAACGGTACACCGTTCAATCTCCTCATTCCTTAGCTTTATCGGTA
This sequence comes from Chitinophagaceae bacterium, assembly GCA_040509495.1. Classification (GTDB taxonomy): domain Bacteria; phylum Bacteroidota; class Bacteroidia; order Chitinophagales; family Chitinophagaceae; genus Terrimonas_A. The sequence continues at coordinate 13,292 of JBEVKW010000276.1, forward strand.
TAACTACAAGCACAATTATGAAAAAAATCCTGCTTCCGGTCTGTTTGCTGCTGGGCGTTGTGTCCCAGGCGCAAATAAAAGCGGACGATGTAAAAAGCTTTACACTGAAAAACGGCATGAAGTTCCTTGTTGTGGAAGACTATTCCATTCCCAATGCCAATATGTATCTCTTCTATCGTGTCGGATCAAGAAACGAATACCAGGGCATTACCGGCCTTTCTCACTTTTTTGAACACATGATGTTCAACGGTGCAAAAAAGTATGGTCCGAAACAGTTTGACCGCACCATGGAATTCAACGGCGGTGCCAATAATGCCTATACCCGCACAGATGTGACCGTGTATACGAACTGGTTCCCTGCATCGGCAACGGAAACGATCTTCGACCTGGAAGGTGACCGTATCTCCAGCCTCAGCATTGATCCCAAAATGGTTGAAAGCGAGCGAGGCGTTGTATTAAGTGAAAGAAGTACAGGTCTTGAAAACTCTCCATGGCGTACACTGGGCGAAGCGGTAAGTGCCCAAGCTTTCCAGGAGCATCCTTACCACTGGCCGGTGATCGGTTACGAGGATGATATGAAGAACTGGAAACAGGCTGACCTGGAGCGTTATTTCAAAACCTATTACGCACCCAATAACTGTGTGGTAGTGATGGCCGGAGCGATCAAGGCAGAAAACATCAAAGCACTCGCAGAAAAATACCTCGAGCCGATTCCCGCTCAGCCAGAACCTCCAAAAGTTCACCAGGTTGAGCCGGTACAAACCGGGGAAAGAAGGATCCTCATGCAAAAAGATGTTGCCACACCTTACCTCAATATCGTTTACAAAGCTCCCGAAGCAAAACATGACGATTACTATGCACTGGCATTACTGAGTGATATCCTGAGTTCAGGAAAGTCTTCACGTCTGTATGCTTCCCTGGTGGACAACAAACAGCTCGCAACAACTGTTTCCGCCTATTACGGTGAAAGCTTCGATCCTACTACATTCAACTTTAACGCCATCGCTGCAAAAGGAATAAAAGAAACAGATCTTGAAAATGCCATTTATGAAGAGCTGGAAAAGATAAAAACAGGTGGCGTTACCGATAAAGAACTGCAGAAAGTAAAAAACCAGAAGCTTATCGAGTTTTATAACCAGGTTCAGACCATCGACGGAAAATCAAACAACATCGGCACCTACGAAGTTTTCTTCGGCGACTATAAAAAGATGTTTGAAGCGCCTGATCGTTATAACAAAGTGACAGCCGATGATATCAAACGTGTAGCCAATACTTATTTTAAGAAAACGACACGTACTGTCGGTATACTTAAATCGAATACTGCGGAATAAGCAGCAATATTTCTCAGCTAACATTACAAACAAAACAAATGAAACAATCAATTTATATGCGATTCCTTGCCTTCTCGCTGGCCACTATGATGGGCCTGGTGCTGAATGCGCAGGATTATAAGCTGCCATCTTATCAGCAGTTCACGCTGAAGAACGGATTGACCGTTTACCTGATGGAGCAACATGATGTGCCAATGATCAGCGTATCGGCGATCCTGCCTGCAGGCGCAATATATGACGGAGAAAAAAGCGGCCTGGCTTCGCTTACTGCTACGGCTCTTAAACATGGCACAAAGAAATATCCAAAAACAAAAATGGATGAGGAACTCGATTTCATCGGTGCTTCCGTTTCAACTTATGCCTCCAAAGAATCAGCCGGCTTGTCTGCGCAATTTGCAGCAAAAGATCAGGCCCTCGTGCTCGATATCATCAACGACCTGCTGACCGCTCCTGTTTTTGATACGACCGAATTTGCCAAAGAAAAAAGAAGAGCATTGCTCAGACTTGAACAGGCAAAAGAAAGCCCGCGTAATGTGATCGGTTCCTATTTCGATAAGCTGATTTATGGAGATCACGTTTATGGCAATATTATCAGCGGAACAGTTGGTTCGGTAACCAATCTTTCTACTACTGATCTTAAACAATTTTACGGTGCTAATTACATTCCGAATGGCTCTGCGATCTCCATTGTTGGTGATTTCAACAGCAAGGAAATGAAGGCCCTTGTAACGAAAGTATTTGCTGGTTGGGCAAAAGGCAAACAGGAGAATGCAAACCTGGAAGCAAAACCTATCGCGAAACCTACGGGAAATAAGGTGTTGCTGGTAAATAAAGATGATGCGAAGGAAACAACTTTTCTCATCGGCTCACAGGGTATTGCCAGAAACAACCCTGATTACGTTGCGGTAGAAGTGATCAATACACTGTTTGGAGGCCGTTTTACATCCATGCTGAATGATGAACTGCGTGTGAACTCAGGTCTTACCTATGGAGCCAGCAGCCGTTTTGCGGCCCTGAAAAATGGCGGTACTTTCGCTATCTCCACCTTCACGGCGGGCAAAACTACCGAGCCTGCCATCGACAAAGCGCTTGAAGTACTGAAAAAACTTCACGAACAGGGCGTTGATGATACCTCCCTTGCTTCAGCAAAGAACTATGTAAAAGGACAGTTCCCGCCACGCTATGAAACCAGCGGTCAGTTGGCCGGCCTGCTCACGCAGATGTACTGGTATAAGTTTGATGAGTCTTTCATCAATAACTTTCAGAAGAATGTAGATGGGCTCACACTTGAAAAAGCAAAATCGATCATCAAGACCTACTTCCCGCAGGATAAACTCCAGTTCGTCCTGGTAGGCAAATCGGCCGATATCAAAAAGATCGCAGAAAAATACGGACCGGTAACGGAAGTACAGATCAAGGCAGAACCGACGAAAAAGGCATTCTGATAGAAGTTCAGCTGTTAAGCGTTCAGGAGTTTAAACTTTAAACTCCTGAACGCTTAAATCATCCTTCCCCTTCCCGCCTGCGCAAGAGTTTCCTTCCCTACTTTTGCAACCAAAATCATCCCTATGCGCATTGAGCTCTGGTCGATCGGAAAGAATCATGAACCGTATGTAAAGAGTGGTATAGACGACTTCACGAAGCGCATCTCCAATTATTTCAAGATTGACTGGTTGATCATCCCTCCTTTGAAGAACGCCGGGGCCATGAGTGAGACGGATCTCAAGAAAAAAGAAGGCGAAGCCATTCTTGAGCGGCTCGATAAGGATGATTTCCTGGTGGCTTTGGATGAACGTGGAAAGCAGTTATCTTCAGAAGGGCTGGCAGAATTTCTCCAGGCAAGAGCCAATGCCGGCTCCAGGAAAGTCGTATTCCTGATCGGCGGTGCTTTCGGTATTGACGAGATCGTTATGAAACGCGCCAACCTCAGCTGGAGCTTATCAAAACTCGTTTTCCCTCATCAGCTTGTCAGGCTGATCCTTGCGGAACAGGTCTATCGCGCCTGTACGATCCTGCGAAATGAAAAGTATCACCATAAATAAGTTACAGGTGGCATGCTTACTGTAAAACGATTATCTTGAGTCCTGAAAGTAAAGAACAGCCATGCAATTGTCTATTACGCTTATTATCGTCATCATCACCTGCATTGTATCGATCCCTGCCTTCAGCAATCAGAAGATCATTGATGATCTTATCTTCTATCCTCCTGCCATTAAGCGCAGAAAGCAATGGTATCGCTTTTTCAGTGCAGGATTGATCCATGCTGACTGGACGCACCTGATCTTTAATATGCTATCGCTTTATATGTTCGGCAGGTTCGTTGAAATGGAATTCGTACTGATCTTTGGATCTTACGGGAAAGCACTTTACCTGGCGTTGTATGTGCTTGCGCTGCCTGCGAGTAAGATCCAAACATATCTGAAATATAAAGATGATTATCACTTCAAAAGTCTTGGAGCTTCGGGCGCGGTAAGTGCAGTTGTGTTCGCAGGCCTGTTACTGGTGCCTGGCATTACAGTGGGCTTTTACTTCATTCCACCGATCATTCCCGGGTTTATCTATGGCCCGCTTTATCTTTTGTTTTCTATCATGATGGATCGGCGCGGTGGTGACAACATCAACCATTCTGCCCATATTTTTGGAGCTGTTTTCGGACTTGCCTTTGTGGTCATTGCCGGCCGGATCGTAGCTGATTTCGATGCCATCGGCCACTTCATCGAGGGTGTACAGGAGTATTTCAACAGATAGACCCCTCATCCGCCCAAAAACCACGTAAACTTTTTTGGGCATAA
>JBEVKW010000277.1:0-15147 GCA_040509495.1 Chitinophagaceae bacterium
GTGTGCTGAACCTTTATGCCGGTGAATTACGCAGCAAAGGAAAGGCGCCCGCGTCTACTCAGAAAGATGACGGTAGTGGCATCAACGGAAATCCTGCCGGTCGTGAAGAACTGATCCGCCAGTTGAAACGTGAATTCATTCCTTACTCACCTGAAGAACTTGTTGCTATAGCAAATAAAGAATTTGCCTGGTGTGATGCGGAGTTGCTGAAAGCAACAAAGGAAATGGGCTTCGGCACTGATTGGAAAGCTGCACAGGAAAAACTCAAGAACTCCTATGTTCCTGCAGGTAAGCAGCCGGAAGCGATGCTCGATCTCTATAATCAGTCTGTTGAATTCCTGAAGAAAAATGACCTGTTGACGATACCGGAACTGGCAGAGGAAACCTGGCGTGTTTATATGATGTCTCCTGAACGTCAATTGGTCGCGCCGTTCTTTCTTGGTGGCGAATCGCTGATCATCTCTTATCCTACCAATACCATGGAATATGAAGATAAGCTGATGAGTATGCGGGGTAATAATCCATTTTTCTCTCGGGCGACAGTGCATCATGAATTGATCGCAGGGCATCATCTGCAGCAATATATGACCAGCCGGAATAAGACCTACCGTAATTTCGGAACACCATTCTGGACAGAAGGAAATTCCCTTTACTGGGAACTGCTTCTCTGGGATCTCAAATTTCCCCGCCATGCAGAAGATAGAATGGGTATGCTGTTCTGGCGGATGCACCGTTGTGCACGGATCATCTTCTCCCTGAATTATCATTTGGGTAACTGGACGCCGCAACAGTGCATCGATTTCCTTGTGGACAGGGTAGGGCATGAGCGGGCCAATGCAGAAGGCGAAGTACGCCGCTCTTTTGTGGGCGGGTATCCTCCATTGTATCAACTGGCTTACATGATCGGAGGAATGCAGTTGTACAGTCTCAAGAAAGAATTGGTGGACAGTAAAAAAATGACGTTGAAGCAATTTCATGATGCCATCTTCCGGGAGAATGCAATGCCGATCGAGATGCTTCGCGCAATATTAACGAATCAGCAGATCAAGCCGGATTTCAAAACCAACTGGCGTTTTTATGATCTGAAATGATGACCGGTAATAGCCTGGTTTAGTCTGCGTATAATGAACGAAGGACGAAAGGCCCGCCAAGGACGCAACGAAGTCTACTTTCGAAACTGATTTCGCTGCGTTCATTGCGGGCCTTTCGTTCATTCGGTTACTACTGAACTTCGAAATATTGTTATAGCCAGTGGCTCAATGCCGTATTAATTATAACTTCTCACTTTCTCCATATACCTGGAAGGAGTCAGTTTTGTTACCGATTTAAAAACACGGTTGAAATTGGTGATACTGTTAAATCCGCAATTGTAAGCGATCGTTCCAATGCTGTCATAGTCTGATTCTATCAGTTGTTTGCACGCTTCATTGATACGCATTTCATTCAGGAAGGCTACAAAGGTCTGCCGCGTATGCTTTTTAAAATACCTGCAAAATGCCTGTGGTGTCATATGAGCTTGTTTAGCCACGTCTTCGAGAGTGATAGATTTATTGTAGTATTGAATGATATAATTATAAACCTGGCCAATCTTGATGCCATCGTGTTCGCTGTATCTTGTCGGCGGAGGTGTGGAAGAAAGGGGAGTCAGTTTTCCGTAGCTCAGTAATTTTCTGAAGATCTCGATAAAAACGATGAATCGTTCAATGCCTGAGGTTTTACCAACCTGCGTCATCAAACTGGCAATCTCGGCTACATACTGTTCTGGCAATTTGAAGCCGGACGGATATTGCGCCAGGAATTTCTGAACATTCTTTAATTCAGGAAGATCAAGCAAGGGCTGCAGTCTGCCATCAGGTTTGAAGAACAAGCTGAGGCTTTGACTTGTTTTTTTATTCCGCTTCGAAAAATACGCCGCATCACTTTTGAAAAGGTGTGGTTGGTTTGGTCCAAACCAGTAGATCTCGTTTGGCGCAAAAGTATGCATGCTGTTTCCCGCCAGTAACGTCCCTTCTCCTTTCTGCACCCAGGTTAGCTGAACCTCCGGATGGCGGTGCAGGTAAGGATAGAAATGCGGGAGAATATCCTGCTGCGTGATCACTGTATCATTGGCAGATACAGGTATGGTAAATTGTAATACTTTCATGAACGAACACCGGTTGACTTTGCACTATATTATCAGATATGGGGGCAATATAGGGTTTTTCGGGTAATATGTGGAGGTTTGGGAGGTTTGACAGTTTTGAACCTATGGAACTTCCCGAACCTCCTAAACCTTGCCTTCCCCCAACATTTTCCAAAAAAACTCCACTTCCCTGTAACCTTTTACGATCGGGATCGTACATCAGAATAATTAACCACTGCTCATGATCAGGAATTTTTTCAAAGTAGCCTGGCGGAATATGCTCCGTAGCAAAGGCTTTACCTTAATTAATATTACCGGACTCATTGTTGGCATGGCAAGTGCCATCCTCATTTTACTCTGGATCCAGAATGAAGTAAGTTATGACCAGTTTCATGAGAAGAAGGACCGGATCTATGAAGCATGGAACAGGGCAAGTTTCAGCGGTGAATTGCATTGCTGGAATACAACTCCCAAGGTGCTTGCACGCGCGCTGGAGCGGGATCTGCCGGAGGTGGAGCAGGCTGTGCGTGTGGACTGGAACTCCAATTTCCTGTTCAGCATCGGTGAAAAACGGATGACGATCCGCGGCACCATCGTGGACTCAAACTTCCTGCAGGTATTTGGCTTCCCGTTGTTGAAAGGACAGCCGACACAGGTTTTGCAGGATATGCATTCCATCGTCATTACCGAAACGCTGGCTGAAAGTCTGTTCGGTAAAGATGACGCAATGGGTAAAGTGATCCGGATAGATAATAAAGACAATTTCACTGTCACCGGTATCCTGAAGGATCTTCCCAATAACACGCGGTTTAAATTTGAGTACCTGATCCCGTGGGCCTATAAAAGATCGGTTGGAGATGACGACCAGAATTGGGGAAACAACAGCACGCGCACATACGTACTGTTGAAGCCCAATGCAGGCATCGCTTCCGCCAATGCCAAAATGAAAGTATTGAAGCCAAAGTATGATACGGATGATCCAAAATGGGAAATGTTTCTTTATCCGATGGAGCGCTGGCATCTTTACTCCAATTTTGATAATGGTGTAGAAGACGGCAGCGGCCGTATCACGTTTGTAAAGCTATTTGCGATCGTGGCAGGTTTCATTTTGCTGATCGCATGTATCAACTTCATGAACCTCGGAACTGCCCGCAGCGAAAAACGGGCAAAAGAAGTCGGGATCCGCAAGGTTGTTGGCGCAAGACGTTTCTCTCTTATATCACAATTTATCGGTGAGTCTATTCTGATCTCACTGATAGCAGGTCTGTTTGCAATCGTTGTTGTACAGTTATCGCTCGGAGGATTTAACCGGCTGACAGATAAACAACTTTTTATTCCTTATGGAGATCCCGTTTTCTGGCTGTATGGCTTGGGCTTCGTTGTTTTCACCGGCTTCCTGGCTGGAAGTTATCCCGCATTCTTTCTTTCCTCTTTCAAACCGGTTAAAGTGCTGAAAGGGGCGTTTAAAAAATCACAGGCACCTGTTACACCAAGAAAAGTACTCGTCGTACTTCAATTTACTTTTGCGATCGTACTCATCATTTGTACCATCATCGTAAAACAACAGATCGATTTCGCACAGAACAGGCAAACGGGTTATAATAAGAACAATCTTTTGTATCATGTATTTACCGGCGATCTCGAAAAGAATTTTGTGTTGATCAAAAATGATCTGATCACACAAGGTATTGCTTCCTCTGTTACAAAAACCAGCGCGCCGATCACGGAGAGCTGGAGTGATAGCTGGGGACAGGAATGGGAAGGAAAAGATCCAAATGATAAAACTGATTTTTACCTGTTCAACGAAGATGAAGGGTTGAAAGAAACCGCTGGCCTGGAGTTTACACAGGGCCGCGATTTTGATCTGCGCAAATTCCCGACAGATTCAACCGGAATGATCATTAACGAATCGGCATTGAAAGTGATGAAATTCAAAGATCCGATCGGCAAGATTGTAAAGAGCAATGGTACCGACTGGCATATCGTTGGAGTGATCAAAGATTTTATCATGACCTCACCTTATGCACCAACCAAACCAATGATCATCTCCGGTGCAAAATCATGGTTCAATGTGATCATGTTCCGCCTCAATCCATCCCGGACAACTGCACAAAGCCTGGAACAGGCAGAAAAGATCTTTAAAAAATATAATGCTGAGTATCCATTCGCCTATCATTTCGTAGATGAGGAGTATGCAGCGAAGTTCAAAGCGGAACAACGGGTTGGAACACTGGCGGCATTGTTCTCCGGACTTACCATTTTCATTTCATGCTTGGGATTGTTGGGGCTGGCGATATTTATGGCAGAGTCACGCATCAAAGAAATTGGCGTTCGCAAAGTATTGGGCGCCTCTGTTTCGGGCCTGGTAGCCTTGTTATCGAAGGATTTCCTCAAGTTGGTGATCATTGCATTCGTTCTGGCCACACCGATCTCATGGTGGATGATGTATTCCTGGCTGAAGGATTATCCGTATCGCGTACCTATTCAGTGGTGGGTATTTGTTTCTGCCGGAGCGGTGTCTGTACTGATCGCATTGTTTACGGTGAGTTACCAGGCGATCAGGGCGGCGTTGTCTAATCCGGTGAAGAGTTTGAGAACGGAGTAGCGTGTGTATTAACAGCGTACAGCAGGCATTGTTTTCCTGTTACAGATCTGTAACAGACGAGAAGTCCCGGTTCTTTGCCACAGACATCCCATCCGGGATCTCGGAAATAGAATATGAGATCGTTGCCGCGAGAAGAGTACCTTTTCAAACGGAATAAGCAGCCTGGAATGCATGTATGAACCTTCGGTTAAAGCATACACCCGGAAGATCGTGGTAAAGGCGGGCTGGTAGAATAGCCCGTCTCCAACGGGAAGGTCCGACGGGTATTTCCCGACCGCTCGCCGGTAGCGGATTGCCGTTTACCGACAACCTTCAGCCGGTATCCTTCCGCTTTTTATCTTTGGTGAAAAATCAACCATGTCTTATTCGCAACGTTCAAATCATGAGATCGACTACAAAATATATGGAGAAGAACTGCAGTTTGTAGAGATCGAACTCGATCCATCTGAAACAGCCATCGCGGAAAGCGGGGCAATGATGATGATGGAAGATGGAATTACCATGCAAACGATCTTCGGTGATGGCTCCCAGTCGCACGGAACCGGCCTGTTTGGAAAACTGATGAGCGCCGGTAAGCGGGTGCTTACAGGCGAAAGCTTATTCATGACAGCGTTCACCAACTCGATGCAGGGAAAGAAGAAAGTTAGTTTTGCCGCACCATATACGGGCAAGATCATTCCTATGGACCTGATGCAGCTCGGTGGAACGGTCATTGCTCAAAAAGATGCATTCCTCTGTGCCGCCAAAGGAGTTAGTGTGGGGATCCATTTTCAACGCAGGCTCGGCACCGGTATCTTCGGTGGTGAAGGATTTATTATGGAAAAAATCGAAGGAGATGGAATGGCCTTTCTTCATGCCGGTGGTTATATCATTGAAAAGGTATTGGTCCCGGGTGAAGTGCTGAAAGTAGATACGGGCTGCCTGGTAGCATATACTCCCACGGTGGATTTCGATATTGAATTCGTTCGCGGTATCCGCAACTTCATGTTCGGTGGGGAAGGACTGTTCTTTGCCAGATTACGTGGTCCTGGCCGCGTTTGGATCCAGTCATTACCCATCAGCAGGCTTGCCGGTAAAATGGTAGAGTACGGAACCTGGAAACGCAAGGAAGAAGGAAGTATCCTCGGCGGATTAGGGAATTTGCTGGATGGAAGGGAGTAGGACGGAAAACTGGGAAGTTTAAACTTTAAGCGTTTCAAGGTTCAAATCTTAAAGAGGTTAATAGTTGACAGGTATGGCATGTTTTAATGCCTCAGCGCTAAACTATCAAACCTTCAAACGCTTAAACTTTAAACTTTAAACTTTCCGTTCCTTATTCTCCTCATGCTCCGAACAGTCAAGCCTCAGCTTTTCCTCGGTAAGATCAATCTTGAGAAGATTGCAGAATGGGAACGGTGTAGCCGGTGAGAAATGTATACAGGTATAGCACATCCGTTGGATGGTAATAATACGCTGCTGATAAAGGGAATGGATCAGCGTAAAGAGGGAATGTTTTAGCGTAAGTTTTTGTTGTTGATTCAGATGGCTGACCGGTAAAAGAAGCGGGTTGGCAAACTGGCCACAACTGGAAGCTATTTTTTTTCCGGCAGGTGTGAGTGCGAGCACCTGGGATCTTGCATCGGAAGGGCGTTCTTTCTTCTGCACAAGATCTTTCTCTACCAGTATTTTGATCACATCGCTTAGCGTGGCCTTGGTAAGGCTGAATTCTTTTGCGAGATAGCTGAGCGTATTTTTTTCACGAGAATGGCTTTGAAGGAATATGATGACCTGCGCCTGGATCGGACTAAGCCCGTGTTCTCTTGCCTCGGTTGAAAGCAGAATGCGCAGTGATTCTCCCAGGCGTTCGAGCGCAGCTGTAATCTGCGAATCAATAGATTCATGCTGCAGGGTTATATTGAACGGAGAGGTTATTTTTTTCATCACCATATCTGGCAGGTTATTTACCACCGATCAATCTTCCATTGAGTTTAGCCTGGAATACTTCCGCGATACTGGCTGCTTTTTTCTTTGCAAGATCTTTTCTATTTCCTTCGAACAATTCATCAAGTGTTGTATTGAATAAGCGCAGCCATTGCTGGAAGTGCTCTCCCCGGATCGGTAAGCCGATATGTTTGGCAAACGGGTTGCCGCGATACGCTTCCTTGCCGAATAGCAGGGTATACCAGAAGTCGTGCATCGTTGCAAGATGTGGTTCCCAATTGTCATTGATCCTGCTTTCAAATACAGGACCGATCAATTCATCCTGACGGACGCGTTCGTAGAACGTGTTTACCATGATGACGATGTCATCCCTGCTCTCAATATCGTGTTTGGACCCAGTCATAAATCAGCATTCAGAATAGTCTGAGCGGAAAACTCCGTTCAATGCATAGATCGTATCTACGGCAATCTTTAACCCGCCTTCGAGCTCCAGCCACTCGCGGCCATCTTCCTTATACAGCGCTGTGATGATTCCGTTGGCACGGGTTACTCCGTGATCTTCATACAATAATCCCGCAACCTGTTTCGACTGGAATAATGTTTCCAATTGAGTGAAAAAGCTGGCACCATTCGGAATGGTTTGTCTTGTATCGGTATTCATATTGCAAAATTACGGGGTTCATTATTAATTACATCCCTGCATTTCTATGATAGAAAAGCCTTGTTGTTGTATATCCTGAACAATTTCTTCACTTGCTTCTTCAATGTGGCAGAAGCGACATTCGCTGGTGGTTAATGGTTGCCCTTCCTGGTCTTTGCGGGAGAGATAGGCTTTGCCAAATGAATGGATCGCGCCCTCGTCTTTGAGAGAGTCGGGAACAAGAATGTCAAAATGCATGAGACCACCATCTTTACGGGTTACGTAGGTGTCATAAACGGCTACTTTCATAAAACTGTTTTATTGATTATGTATTTAAATGACTGTACAAATATAGTTAGGATTCCTAACTATATTTATGTCGTGTTGTTAAACTTTCCTGAATGCTTCGTTGAACGGGTATGACTCGGCCAATCTGAAAGTTCTTTAAGAACAAACTCCACCGGAATTCAGGTTAACAAACACCCTGGATCCCTTTCGCTTTCCTGCTGCCCGCGTAAACGTGCTTAGCCACATCCATAATGAATATTTAATCTTCGCTTTCCCGAATTAACGTAGTTTGCATCCATCGTTTATTCAACCAGGTCTGTTATGGATTCAAGAAGAGAATTTATCAAAAAAGCAACAACGCTGGCGGGCGGAATGGGCTTTGCCTACGCCATGCCTGATTCAATTCAGAAAGCATTCGCGATTGATCCGATCACCGGCACCACCTATCTCGATGCGGAACATGTTGTGATCCTTATGCAGGAGAATCGCTCTTTTGATCACTGCTATGGTGCGCTGCAGGGAGTACGTGGTTTTAATGATCCACGGGCTATTGATCTTCCAGATGGCGATCTTGTCTGGTTGCAGAAGAATGCTGCCGGTGAAGCATTCGTTCCTTTCCGCTTGGATATCAAGAATACAAAATCGACCTGGATCGGATCCCTGCCGCATTCCTGGACCAACCAGGTAGATGCACGGAATAATGGTAAATACGACAAATGGATCATCGCGAAGCCGCACGGCGATAAAGTATACGCTAACGCTCCTCTCACGCTGGGTTATTACAACAGGGAAGATATCCCTTTCTACTATGCACTGGCTGATGCCTTTACTGTATGCGATCAGAACTTCTGCTCCTCATTGACGGGCACCACGCCTAACCGTTTGTATCTATGGACAGGTTCGCTGCGCGAAAAAAACAGCGGCGACGTGCATGCAAATGTGCGGAATGAAGACCTGGATTATCATAAAGAAGTGAATTGGAAAACATTTCCTGAGCGTCTTGAAGAACAGGACGTCTCCTGGAAAATATACCAGAATGAGATCAGTCTTTCAACAGGTTTGGAAGGCGAAGAAGATTCATGGCTTTCTAATTTTACAGATAACCCGATAGAGTGGTTTTCCCAGTATCGCGTTCGATTCTCGGCAACCAGGAGGGCTTTCGTTACAAAAAGCATCCATGAACTTCCTTCGCAGATCGCTGCTTTGGAAGAGCAAATAGCAGAGGGAAAACTGGAAGGGGATATGCAGGAGCGTGTTAAACGGGAACTTACACGCAAACGTGAATGGCTGGAGATGGCGAAGAAGGAAAAGGAATTATACAATGAGGACACGCTCGCAAAACTGTCTGCCCATGACCGTAGTCTGCATCAAAGAGCTTTTACTACCAATACAAATGATCCGCATTATCGTGAACTGGAAACATTACGTTACGATGATAACGGTGTGCCAAGAGAAGTGAAAATGCCCAAAGGTGATGTGTTGCATCAGTTCAGAAAGGATGTCGGGGAAGGTAAATTACCTGCTGTATCCTGGGTCGTAGCGCCGGAAAATTTTTCTGACCATCCTGGCGCGCCATGGTATGGCGCCTGGTATGTATCGGAAGTGATGGATATTCTCACAAAGAATCCCGAGGTTTGGAAGAAGACCATCTTTGTACTCTGTTATGATGAGAATGATGGATACTTCGATCATGTGCCTCCATTCGTGCCGCATGACCCTGCTGTTCCAGGTTCAGGGATGGCCTCCAAAGGAATTGATGTTTCGGTTGAACAGGTTACGCTTGCGCAGGATCAGGCCGGGCGTAAAAGGGAGCAGGCAAGGGCAAGTGCGATCGGGCTGGGCTACCGCGTTCCATTGGTGATCGCTTCGCCATGGAGCAGGGGAGGTGCTGTATGTTCTGAAGTGTTTGATCACACGTCGATCATTCAATTGCTTGAAAAGATCTTTACTCATAAGAAGGGAAAGGAGATCAGGGAAACAAATATCAGCGCGTGGAGAAGAGCTGTTTGCGGAGACCTCAGTTCCGTATTCCAGGCATATAACGGGGAAAAGATCAAATTGCCCGCATTCCTGAAACAGGAGGGAGTGATTGAATCCATACACAAAGCAAAATTCACCAAAGATCCATTTGGATATAAGGTATTGACCGATGCTGAAAGAAAAGCGGTCAATGATAGAAGTTCTTCTTCCATTCTTCCAAAACAGGAAAAAGGTACACGGCCATCCCGCCCGATCCCTTATGAACTGTATGTTGATGGCGGATTGACTGATGATAAGAAAGGTTTCCGGATAGAATTTGCAGCGGAAAACAACATATTCAGAGACGCGGCATCTGGAAGTCCATTTACCGTTTATGCCGTTGGTATGTATGGCGACCGGCAGGCTAACACACAGGAAACGGGGCGTAACTGGAATTTTACAGTTGCCCCGGGAGATCAGCTGAACGATACCTGGCCACTGGATAAATTCGATAATGACCGATACCATCTCAAAGTACATGGCCCCAACGGTTTTTTCCGGGAATTCGCCGGTACTGCAAAACATCATCTCCTGAAAGCGAAACTTACTTATGAAAAGCTTTCCGGTAAACCTGCCTTTTCCGGGAATGTGATCCTGCAACTCGAATCATTACAAAAGGGCAAACCGCTCAGCCTTGTGGTCAGAGATAATGCGTATAAAACTGCACCACAGAAGATCGTATTAAGCGAAGGAAAGAAAGATGTATTGATAAACCTGACACGAAGTTTTGGCTGGTACGATTTTACACTGTTTATCGAAGGAGAGCCCGATTTTATTCAGCGCTTTGCGGGGCATGTCGAAACCGGTAAGCCGAGCAGAACAGATCCGGCAATGGCTGGTTTGTGATCATTGCCTGCACATGGAATGGATCAGTTCATGGTGATCGGGAAATTGTTTTGAAAGTTCTTCCCTGAACGCGAGTTCAAAATCATTGAAGTCGAACCCGGGTGCCACGGTGCATCCGGCAAGACCGTATTCACCTCCGTCGGCAACTCTCGATGCAAACCAATTGTTGGCTTTGATCACGCAGCATAGCGAATGACCTTTCGAAGGATCGTTACCCAACAGGTGCTCGGTCAGGCTTCCTGCTTCATCAATCTCGTATACAATAACAGGATCGCCACTATAGAAATGCCAGATCTCGTCAGACCTGATGCGGTGAAATGCGGAGAAATTTGTTTTCTCTAACAGGAAATAGATATGCGTGGAGGCAGCTCTTTCGCCGGGGAATGCAGGGGTCAGTGCATGGGCGGGAATCGTTAATGCAGACCGGTACACTTCGTTGTACCAGCCGCCTTCAACATGGCGGATCAGTTGCAGGTGTTGGATCCAGGTAGCTACAGCCGGGTTGCTCATCAGTTTTGATGCTCAATATACACTCTTTTGCCGGTCATCACGGTCAGTGAGTCAAGCACGCGGGTCGTGTCATTGTGAGCTGGCAACAACAGGTACAATTTAAAGCGAACAGAATCGGTTGTTTCCAGCTTAACGTCCCAAAGGTTTGTGCGAAGCTGGTTGTACCGTTTGATGATCCGCTGCTTTGGAGCTTCTTCCAGTACGTACTTATAATTGTCTGCGATGACAGGAGTTTCTTTTACTACGGTATCAGGCGTAACGGCCAGCAAAGCAGCTGAGTCAACCGGTGGTACTGTTTCTTCCTGTACAACAGATGTGGCGGCTTTTTCAGCAGCGTTGTTTTTGGAAATGGTATAACCGCCCCAGATGGTAAGCGCAAGACCCGCAACAAGAGCCAGTGCGATCACGGGTTTTTTCCATCCTTTTTTTTCAGGAGCATCGGTTAAAAATGATTCGTATTGAGCCGGGGCAGCAGGAGCTTCTTCGCGCGAAGCCGGCGTTTTACTTGCGGTATCTTTCGGTACGGCAAGTTGTTCTTTTACTTTATCCGCTGAGATTGTGATCGGAACAAATTCAAATTCTTTGGAATTGGTTTTGACCAGGGTGCCAATTCCATCTAAGGTGAACGGCTTGCCTATATTAAGGAATTGCTGAGCGATTTCAATGTATGATTCAAGATCGGACGCAGCAAGCGGCTTCATCTTTCCTGTTTGCGCAGAAATATAGGCTACCAGCTCGGGCGATTCTTTGATCGAAGGATTATTCTGAAAACTGATCCCTTCCAGGACGGCCGCACGCTGTTTTGTGTGTTCCAGCGCTTGTATCGCAGAAGGATCTAATAAGAAAGTGCCAATACCGGGCAGATCGAGCCGGTGATGGTGGTAGAGGTATTGAGTCAGTAAGGATGTTATTTTCACAGCCTTTGGATTTATCTGCACAATATATATAATTCAAATGGCTGTTCCAAGCATTGAAATGCCATAAGTTATAATTTTGACCTATTATGCTGACAGAAGACGAAAAGAAATTCATAGCCTCCTGGGAAATTGATCGGTTACGGAAAAAAAAACTGATCCGCCAATTGTCGGTGGGACTCCCAACAGCCGTTGTACTGGTGGTAGCGATCTTCGTGAATTTCTTTTCAGGATGGTATAAGCGGGCAGACATGGAGATCCGCTCCAATTCTTCGCTGATCGTCGTTTTGCTGATTGCAGCGATCGGCATAGTGATCTTTACGACAGTATTTTCCGCAAAACACAAGTGGGATATCAATGAGCAGCGATACCACGAGCTGAAAGGAAAAAAAGATGCATCTTAATTTATCACAAGCGCAGCATTTGTACGTTTTAATGGTCTTTATATCGTAAGTACCTATATATTTGCGCTAATCTATGTTTATGAGGAAAATTTTGGCTCTGGCTCTCCTGGTTTCAGTATTATTTGCCGGATGTAGTAAAGATGATAACGAATGTAAATATGATGTTTGCGGCACCGTAGCTCCGGAAATAGAGATCGCCGCAGTTCAAAATCATATCACTTCTAAAGGCATCATTGCAGAAAGGCATTGCAGCGGGGTATATTACACCGTTGAAAATCCTGGTACAGGAAAAAATCCAACGCCATGCTCCAACGTCTTAGTGAAATACAAAGGATATCTGACAAATGATGCCGTTTTCGACCAGGCCGTTAATCCCGTGGCCTTTAATCTTGGTGGACTGATCAACGGTTGGAGAAGCGTGTTGCCATCTCTCAAAGCCGGCGGCCGTATCGTTCTGTATATTCCCCCAAGCCTTGGTTATGGAAACCGTGCAAGCGGCTCCATTCCAGCTAACTCAATCATTATTTTCGAGATCGATCTGCTTGATGTAGAATAAACCTTTTGTGTATTTTAAGATTATTCTAATCTATTGTCCTATTTTAGCTGGACATTTTAAATCCGTCAACCAATACCGCCTGCATAACGGCCTTGTACTTCGGTGCAAGGCTTTTTTAATTATGCGAATGATTACGAATGTGTACCCCGTGAGCTGCGATCAGTCTTATCACCTGTAAGCCCTACCTTTACATCAAACTGTCTCCCCTTGTCATACGAACCTATTTCTGTCTTCGACATTTTCAAAATTGGTGTTGGGCCGTCGAGTTCTCACACACTGGGCCCCTGGAGGGCCGCTCAACGGTTTCTGCAATCCCTGGAAGCACAGGCGCTCCTGGGTAAAGTGACTTCCGTACAGGTGCTGCTTTACGGATCGCTCGCGAAAACGGGTATCGGGCATGGGACGGACATTGCCGTACAGTTGGGCCTTGCGGGCACAGATCCTGTCACCATTCCGGTGGACAGTATCCAGTCGGTGATCAGCGAGATCGCCAACTGTAAAAAAATTAAACTGGCAGGGAAGGTTGATGTCGATTTCGATCCTGAAACGGCAATTGGCTTTCTTAGCTCCGAAACGCTTCCGTTTCATTCCAATGCATTAAGTTTTTTGGTGAGGTTGAATAACGGCGAATCTATTTCGGAAACATATTATTCAGTGGGTGGTGGATTTGTGGTAAAAGAAGGTGAAACGGCCGGTGTGAGATCTACTGTTCAGCTTCCCTTTCCGATCAATACAGCCAATGATGTTCTTCGCTGGTCGATCAAAACCGGCCTGGCCATTAACGAGATCGTATTAGAGAACGAGAATGCATGGCGCAGTGAAACGGAAACCCGTGATGGAGTATTGAAGATATGGGAAGTGATGCGCAACTGTATTTACCGGGGTTGTCATACGGATGGGATTTTGCCGGGGGGATTGAACGTGCGCCGGCGTGCATCAGGCTTGAACAAAAAGCTATTGAAAGGCGCGGTGACACCGGACTATGAAAGCTGGGCAAATGCCATCCGGGATGGAGGAATGGGCTTTAATTATGTACTTGACTGGGTGAGTTGTTTTGCGCTTGCCGTGAATGAAGAGAATGCGTCGTTTGGCCGTGTGGTCACTGCGCCGACCAATGGCGCAGCCGGTGTTGTACCAGCGGTGCTGATGTATTTTATTTTGTTTACAGAAGGGGAGGAGGCTGATAAAGTGACCCGCTTCCTGCTCACAGCCGCTGAGATCGGTAGTATATTCAAGAAAGGAGCAACGATATCCGCGGCAATGGGCGGTTGCCAGGCAGAGATCGGCGTTTCATCTGCCATGGCAGCAGCAGCACTCACAGAGGCAAGTGGTGGAAGCCAGCGCCAGGCCATGATGGCTGCTGAGATCGCGATGGAACATCACCTGGGGATGACCTGCGATCCTATCGCAGGGCTGGTACAGGTACCTTGTATCGAACGCAATACCATGGGCGCGATCAAAGCGATCACCGCCTCACAACTTGCACTGCAAAGCACTCCTGACTTTGCAAAAGTGTCGCTCGATGCAGTCATTAAAACAATGTGGGATACTGCCCAGGATATGAACTACAAATACAAGGAAACAGCAGATGGCGGACTGGCGATAAATGTGCCGTTGAGTCTGCCGGAATGTTAAGGGAAGTCAAAAGTAAAAAGTCAAAAGTAAAAAATACATCCTGTACGACAGTAGACGATCTCCTCTGTAGCACAGGGTCTATTTTTTACTTTTGACTTTTTACTTTTGACTTTTCTAACTTTGCCCGTGTATATAACTTTCTAACTGATTGATCGTTTCTTTCTGACTTAGTATTGTTTCCTTTACCACATCACTCATGGAGATAATACCTGCGAGTTTACCATTTTCAAATACGGGAACATACCTGATCGCATTTTTTGTCATTAATGACATGCAATGCTCAACACTGTCTTTAGGTGTAACGGTAGGGAGGTCTGAACTCATGATCTCGGATACGAGTGTATCATTGGAGTGTTTTCCTTTCAGGATCACTTTTCTTGAATAGTCTCTTTCTGAAACTACCCCGACGAAGTTGCCGTCATCGATCACCATTACAGATCCGATGTTCTTTTCTGCCATGATGCGTAATGCATCGAGTACGGTAGTGTTGGGAGAGACGCTGATCGTGTCCGTTCCCTTGCGCGCAAGAATAGATGAGATTGAATTCATACTAGCAAGTTTTTTGGTTAATGGAATTTAACGAAAAAACAGGAGGCGGAAAAAAAATATTGGCGGCATGAGGTTCCGTGGATTTGATCATCGTATGGTCAACGCAAAGATCGCAGAGTAACCGCAGAGGGCGCGAAGG
>JBEVKW010000278.1:0-3124 GCA_040509495.1 Chitinophagaceae bacterium
GTGCATTTTCTCGTTGGGGTCATAGTTTCTGCAGGTACTATTCTAGCAGAAGCTAACCTGTCTCACAAGGATAGTGTAGCAATCTCCTACACTCTTTCAGTTGAGCACACCCTTCCTAGAAATCGCGCTTCTCTACAAGGGATTGCGCGATGGAACCTCAGTATCAGCGAACTTTATTTTCTACGTCCGAGCACACCCAAGATTCCTTCTACGACCAGTTGCCCCATAGCTGCGTTACATGCCCGAATTGCGCCCATGTAATGCGGCTTTTTTCATTTGGCGCAAAGTGTCTGAAGTGCGGATATCAACCGCCTTCCCTTCTGAAAGGTCGTCGACATGGCTCTAAGAGTGCAAGCTGGAAATCGCCCAAAACTTGACAGCGATGGTTTTGTACATGCTGTCGTCAAATCCATTGCCAACGAGGAAAGTAACGAGAAACACGAGTGGGAAAGTCTACGTTGGGAATTTGAATCACCAGGAACAATACGACCGATTATGTTTCGTGTATGGACTGGTTTAACCTATAACCCTCCCGATGAAAAAGGCGAAGTCAACAAGCTGACGAATCTCTGTCTACGCTGCAATCTCTTGACAATGGAGCAATTGCTTGCAGATGAAATTCCAGATATCGACCTTGAAACACTGTTCGGGCAATGCGTGCAATTCAAACTAGTTAAAGAAGGTGGATTGTATCGAATTGACTTGAACTCTGTAACTCTCGAAGGCGAAGCGTCAGAGAAGGTTGAATGAGAAGACACTGTGCCGCTCCTATGGCAGACATAGGAGCGGTTCATCTGACAAGGTGTGGCTTGCCAGACGTTGCAGAAACACTAGGAGTATAGCACCTATCGAATTTGCTGACGACGTATAAATTCAAGGGGTATCGCATGTTTTCTCGTGTTCAGACTGCTACCCTGTCTGAGTCTCAGACTGGCGACATATCCAAGCATACCGCTCAGAATGACTCAGAATCGATTTTAAGCCACACCCTTGTTGAAATGCGAGGGTTAACCCATATCCCTCCTCACAACCCTCCTACGACCCTACAAATCGATTCTGAGCATATGGTAGACCCTGCAAAGGGGTATTCCGTCGAAACCCTCTCAGAAACCGCTCAGAATGCCTCACAGGGTCATAACCCTGTTATCCTGACTCGTAAGGCACGTCCGAAATCATCATACCTCTGTGACCCTCTGAAGGGGGTCGTTGACGGTAGCGACTCGTTACTTATTCCCTTGGTCATTGATACTGAATTCTGGGAACCTTCATTTCCAGCAGTTGTCAGTGGTGTTCCATTCACAGGAAGGCGCGGGGTCACAGTGCAAATCTGTGGTGCGTTTGAAGGCACACCCGCAGTCATCTTTGCACACCCGCATCAGGCACAGTATGCCCAAGAGACGAATAGGGTCATACGCCATAGGGTTTATCACAGTGGCTATGCGCCAGTTGATTACTTGCAATATCTTGGGTACGAAGCGAGCATCGCTCGTTACAACAATGACACACTGATTCACGGCATGCTTAGTGCGGATTATATGGATAGCTTGCCAAAAGTGCAGTTTGTGACATATGCTTTCTTCGCACTAGCAGAACTATATATGATGGTACAAGATGATTTTATCCAAGACGTTGATGATTTGGTGCACAACAAGTTTCTGACCATGCAACGTCGACTCGCCACAAATGATGGTAGACCCAACTATCCACAGGATGCATGCCGCATGCCTTGGATACTGACGCTAGAGGGTCATGAGTACGGGGTAGAGTGGTGTTTTGTCGACGCTTACGCAATTCACGGCAAGGGAGGGTATAAAGAAGTGTGTGCCAACGCTGGCATTCACCTAGAGGATAAAGACAGCATGAAAGATTTGAAATTAATAGACAAGATGCATGAAGCCTACTTCTCGCATCCAGACGAATTTGACCGCTACTCGCTAGGTGATTTGCGAGTCTACGATGCCTTGCGCGGTAACGCTGAAAATTTTCGGCAAATCTGGCGTTCCCTTGGTGTCGAAGCCTACTACTCTGGACAGCCCGAGTTGACCATTGGAGCGAGCATCAACAAGTTATTGCAAGCCAAGGTGTATCACCAGTTCGACATTGCGCCTTCAGACAAGCAGACTCGGGAAGATATGTACGAGAAGTACTGTACACCTTCGAGTGCTGAACATTTACGCGCTCGTATCGACTCCACAACCGCATTACTGAGCAAGGTTGAAGGGGGTCGTTGTCGTAACAATCGTCCGACAGTGGCACACCTCGAAGGGGTCTTAGTCGATTTGGATTTGAAAGGGTGTTATGGTGAGGGTCAAAGGAATCAACCCTATCCCTTTGGTCGACCGGTCATCATTGAGTACCCTGCAGAATCACCACAAAATAAGTATCGGACACTGCGGCAATTTCTACGGACAATGCATTGGCACAGACCAGACTGTGAGTTAGTACCTGGTCTCTGGCATGCCCGAGTCTCACTCGCTCCAAATTATCGACTCAAGTATGCCCAGGATTTCCTTGCCTCTTGGTTTGGGTTTCGCATTAAGGACATGCATCAGAAACCCTTCAACGAGAAAATAGCGGATTTGGAAGACCCGCTTCTAGAATTGGATGTTCGTACAGGGTCACTCAAAGTATTTACACACGATATCCAGAATGCCGTAATAGGACATGATTTCATTCAGTGGCTTGAACATGTCGCCAGTGAACACCAACGAGACGAACTGTTAGACAAATTGCAGGTACATGCCGCAATGGTGTTTCCTGCTAGCCAACGGGTCAAAAGTCTCGAACAATTGAACGAGCGCGTCACAAACCATAAGGGGCAGAATGAGTGCATTGTACGCATTGAAAAGGGTCTACTGACGAAAATCAACCGTGTGCAGGAATGCCATGCATGGTATGCCGTCAATCTAGGCGAGTTCTTAGTGAACGCGCTTCTAGCCTACCGCAGTCTGTACAAGAAGAAGACCCCGTTGAATGAAATGTACAAATTAGCAGTCAATACGCTCTATGGCGATTTGGTCTCGCCATTTTTCAAGACCAGTAATACAACCGTTGGCAACAACATTACTGCCAGAGCCCGAGCGGCATGCTGGTATATGGAGAAAGGGTTATACGCGCTCCAAAG
>JBEVKW010000279.1:0-5792 GCA_040509495.1 Chitinophagaceae bacterium
ATGATCCGTCCCTTTACTTTTTCCATCAATGTAGCCTTGTAATTTTCACCAATGAGGATCTCGGCTGACACATTTTTTAATAAGATCCTGTTTCCTTCGATGCCAGTGATCCTGTCAACAGCAATAATGAATGATTTGTGTATGCGCATGAATTGCCGTTCGGGAAGACGTTCTTCCATTTCCTTCATGCTGGTATTGACCAGTGTTTTCTTTCCTCCGCAGGATATTCCCACATAATTCTTCATTCCTTCTATGTAGTCAATATCTGCGAGATTGATCTTGAGTAGTTTTCCTTTTGATTCTGTTTTTACGAAAATATAATCTTCATCTTCTGCTTCCTTCGGTTTTTCGCTGGTTATGTCGTTCAGGCTTTTGGCTGCTTTCTGTACAGCTGCTAAAAAACGGGGAAGCCTGACGGGTTTGAGGAGGTAATCTACAACATCCAGTTCATATCCTTCGAGCGCAAATTCGCTATAGGCGGTGGTAAGTATTACGCGTGTTTTACCGCCGAGGGCTTTGATGAAATCGATACCGGAGATCTCTGGCATTTGTATATCGAGGAATACGAGATCCACAGGCTGTGTCGCAATGATCTGCAATGCCTCGATCGGGTTGGTCGTTGCAGCAACCAGGTTCAGCATCGGTACCTGTTGAGTGTAATGTTGCAGGATGTCTATTGCATGCTGCTCATCGTCTACAATAATACAGTTGATCATAGTTGATAAATGCTTAACCGTGTTGTGTAAAAATCCTGTTCATCCTGTATATCCAGCACGTGGCTATTGCCATAGGCTAACTCCAGTCTCTTCTTGATATTATCCAATCCGATACCGGTGGAGATCTCTTTGGGTCCTGTTTTCTTTTTATTGCGCGCATAGAAATGCAGGTTTCCGTTATTCACTTCCAGCGTGAACCTGACCGGGTGTTCATGGCTTTTTATGTCGCCGTGTTTAAAAGCATTTTCAACGATCGTGATCAGTACAAATGGAATGATCCTGGTTCCGTTGATCACACCTTTTACTTCAAAGTCGACTTTGAGGTTATTGCTAAAGCGCAGTTGGTTGATCCGGATCACATTCCTGACATGCTCGATCTCTTCTTTTAACAGTGCTTTCCCATCTTTCGGAAGAGTATCCGTCAACGAATATCGCATGATCTCGCTAAGTGTTAAAATGCCTTCAGACAGCTCTGCAGAATAGGGGATGGATTTTGCGTATAGATAGTTCAATGTATTGTGAAGGAAATGCGGATTTATCTGCGCTTTCAGAAAGTTCAGGTTTGCATGAGCTTTTTCTATTTCCAGTTCTGTTTTTTGTTTTTCGAGAATGGCGCGTTGTTTTTTTTCATCCAGCAGGTAAACGATGTAGGTGATAAAAAAAGTAATTCCGGAAAAAAGAATGAAACTGATCACATAAGAGAGGATGATCACGCGGGTTGTCAGTTTCCCTTTCATTTCATCATCGAATCCGCCAGACAGCAGGTCGCTCAACACAAGATAGCCGCCATAAGAAACGGCCATGACCGCGAATACAGCCAGGAGATGCCAGAACCTTTTGCGCTGCGCCAGGAAAAGATATAGCCTGTTCATCGAGAAATAAAGAAATACGGTGTGGAATGCAATAGAGAAGATGGTGATGATCGCATAATTCTCCCGTAGATAGATCGGTTTGGTCTTGACCGTCTTAAGTTGGGAGATGACGGCCACATTGATAAGGATGAACAGGATGTAAATGCCGATGTTGATCAGTAACAGTTTGTATAATTTGAACCGGTTTCTTTGCATAACGTTGATAAAATTAATGTAAACGGCGGAACAACGTTCTGTATGGGCTTTGTTTATTGCTGAATGACAGATGACCGATGGCTGGTAGCTGAATGTCCGTCCGGATCAGCGTTGTTGAACAACTCTTCATGGAGCCGTTGCAATATCCTGATTGGTTGTTGAACGGGAATTCAGCTATCAGCCATCGGTCATCTGGCAGCGGATCAAAAGCCGGATCCGGCAGATCCTCCTGATTGGGATGCTCGTTTATTCTCATCATCTGCGCCGGTATTCCGCTGGCGGGCCGCTTTTACCTGGCTGCTACCGAAGCGATAGGTAAAATTGAGCTTGAACATGCGGCTTTCTAATTGTACCGTATTACGTGTTTGCTGACCGCTGAAGTCTGTCGTGATCCTGTACTGTAGCGTGCGGAATACATCACTGACTGAAGCTTTGATATTTGCTTTGCCATTCCAGAGTTTTTTCTGCACACCAATATCTGCTGCACCGAATCCTTTGATCTTTACCATACTCATAACAAGCGTTGGCGCTATGTAGTAACCGGTGAGTTCTGCGGTCCATGTTTTGGAGAATGTCAGGCTGTTCTGCATGAAAGCATTAAAGCCGAATGCGTCCTGGTTGACCTTGCGCCCATCGATATCTGCTTTGTAGCTGGAATAATTTCCTGCGGCGTTCAGCATTGCGCTGTAATTCCCTTTACGGATCATATAGCTTACGTTAAGGTTCAATACTTTTTGAGAAGCCAGGTTGCGCAGTGTAACGAAGGACTTCGAGATGTCTGCGGTGTCTGTCACCTGCGTGAACATGTCTTTGACAATGCTGTAGTTCAGGGCTGTGGTCAGCTTATATTTATAGGTATGCGTGATGCCAAAGCTGTTGGTATATTGTGGGCGCAGGTCGATATTCCCTCTCATTGAATAGTACTCGCTCAACCTGATCTCGAACAGGTTCATTTGCTGATACGATGGCCTGTCAATCCTTCTGCTGTAAGTAATGCTCCATTGACTCATCGGGTTTTTATTGAAGGTCACTGCTGCACTTGGAAACAGATCGGTGTAATGACGTTTAAAGGATGAGTCGTACGCTTTATAACCAGTTCCTTCATAGCTGAATGCGTTGGATTTTCCTTCGATATTGGTATTTTCTGCCCGTAATCCCGCCTGGATCAGGAAGCCTTTGAACGGCCGGCTGTAATTCAGGTAGGCGGCATTGATGTTTTCTTTGTAAATAAAACGGTTGCTGCGGTCAAGATCTTTGATCATGCTCTCGTTGTACTGCTGGAAATCGTTGTCGGTGTTAACATAACCGATCTTGCCCCCTGCTTCCAGTTTACCTTTGCCAAGCGATTGCTCATAATCTGCTTTTGCGGAATAGATATCAATTTTTGCCGGCGTGATCATTGTAACCGCGTTGCGGCTGATGATCGTTTGTCCAGACGGATCGAAGTAGGTGTTTGGCTGGAATTGATTTCCTTTGATATGGTGCATTCCATAGTCGGCATTGACAGTCAGTGTTCTTCCATTTTTGCCGTTGCGGGTAAAATTTAAATTCGTGTTCAAGTTATCATTGTTGCGTTTGTTGTCACCTCCAGCGACGAGTACCCGGCTTATATCGCCGGATTGTCTGCCGGCGATGATCGTGGTGTTTTCCGCATTCATGTCAATGTCGGCAAAGTTGCCGGTGATGATCACTCCAATAGTTGTTTGTTTGTCTACAAAATAATCGGCACCTGCTTTCAGGTTATAGCTTGCAATGCGGTTAAGCTGTGTGCCGCGCTGGTCAAATATTGAATCGGGAATCGTACGGTAGCTATTGAGCGTTGTGATCATTTTCGAGCGATTAACGCCTGCATTGCCGAATATATTCAGCTTTGCATTACGGTGGTTGAGGGATAGGCTTCCATTATATTTGGGAAATGTTCCGATGTTCCAGCCGGCAGCAACTGATCCGTTCGTACCAAATGACTTATTCTTTTTCAGAACGATATTAATGATGCCCGCGTTGCCTGCCGCTTCATACTTCGCGGATGGATTGGTGATGAGTTGTATCGACTCTACCTGTGAAGATTGCAGTCCTTTCAGGAAATTAGCGAGGTCAGTGCCCGACAGTGGACTTGGCCGGCCATCGATATAGATCTGCACACCGTTCTTGCCGGCCATGCTGATATTATCATCTTTATCTACGAGTACACCGGGCGATTTCCGAAGAAGTTCCAGCATGTCCGATCCCGTCGCATTGATCGTACCTTCTACGTTCACGATCGTTTTGTCAGCCTTTACTTCCACCAGCGGTTTTGTTGCCGTAACTGTCACTGCCTTCATTTCGGTAACAGACTTTTTGAGCAGGAGAGAGGGGACAGACACAATGCCTGTGCTGTCAGCCATGAATTTTTCAGAAAAAGAAGGCATGTGCCCGGCGAGAGTCGCTTTTACCAGATACTGGCCTGCGGTAATACTGCTGAACCGGAAGTTGCCATCGGCTTTCGATACTTCCATCTTTACTACCGCAGAATCTTTTGCGCGCAGCAGGCTGATCGTCGCAGACCCCGCCGGAACATTCTGCTGATCCTGTACATGACCGCTGATTTGCTGGCTGAATGCCGTGGTGCCGGCGAGCAGCAGAAAACAAAGGATAAAATTTCTCATAATGTCTTGCTTTGATACTTGAGTGTTAGTTTCCGTTAACAAGGCAAACGTATAAAAGCATGACGGGGACCTGAAAAACGTTACACGAAACGGGTTTTGAGAAATACGAAGGCAGGTTTCGCTGCGAGATGGGAATCAGGCGAATGATCCGGGGACGGGCAGGAGTAGGCCTTCCGTGTGGTCGCGCGGATGGTTGCGGCGATCCAATGACCCGGTCGGTCCTGTCAGGGCGGCGACGCAGCTGCGGTTATCGCATTAAACCCGGCCGCGGATTGATAAAGAGGGTTCGGCTTATCTGCCCCAGTTCACTGTGATCTTATGTTTTGTGGCAAAATCTTTTCCTGAACTGATCAGGCTGTTATACTTCTCCTCAAAGCCGGCACTGTATTTATTATGGATGACTCCTGCTGCGGTGCGGATCGTATCGTGATGGGCGCCATCATCGTATAAAACAGCCAGGGTCTGGTATTCGTTCTTGTAAACCGGGAGAATGAATTCGTGCAGCTTTATGGAGGCTTGTAAGATGTCTTTTGTGTCGGTGGTTTCTTTCAGGTCCTTTAATTTGGCCAGGTTATCTTCTACAAAGCGGATCTTGTCATTTACCACATCTTTTCTCTTCATTGGCCTTGCAGAATCACGCGTTCCTTCTACGAGCATCATTGATGGCTGATCCAGCTCGCGCTGAAAGCCGTCGTTGGCAAACCCGACGAGCAGGTTGCTGTTCAATACCGCCAGGTCGAAATATCTCTCAGGAGTCGCATCTTCGCACCCGGAGAACAGGATCAGTGCGGAAAATGCGAAGGCAGTAAAAATGAACTTTTTCATATAAGGCTGGTTTGTCTGCGCAAAGTTGCAGGGGAGATCTCTGTTATCCGTGTTTATCCGGTCGAAGCGGGGTGTTTTTTTAATGAGCCGTGGAATAGGGGAAGATCGTTCAGTTGAAAAAGCGGCGATCGGTCATCATCCGTCGGTCACTGGCTACCGGCCCGCGATCATAAATCGCCATTCTTCGTACCTTTGCCGCCTTGTCAACCTCTCCTCACATACGCCTTTCCGAACTTACCAGTTCCATTGCCAGCACCATCAATGCCGGGTTTGGCAGTCAGCATTACTGGATCGTGGCGGAGGTAACGAACTATAGTTTCCAGTCGTCAAAAGGTCACCACTATTTCGATCTTGTTGAAAAAGCCAGCAGCGGTACGCAGATCATTGCGAAAATGCAGGCTGCCGCATGGTCGCAGGGGCATGAACGGATCCTCGAGTTTCAGCGTGTAACGGGCCAGCAATTCAGGAACGATATTGAGGTGATGTTGAAAGTATCTGTTTCGTATCACGCTTCATTCGGATTGAAACTGACCGTGCTG
>JBEVKW010000280.1:0-19328 GCA_040509495.1 Chitinophagaceae bacterium
GCGTATCGTTGCGTCCGCCGCGTTCCTTCTACGCCGGACAAATTGAAAACATTTACCTGATCTCCACTTTCTTCCCCGTTCTCATCGCCTCATAGATCGCCTGCAGATACTTCACATCCCGCTTTCCCATTTCGCCGGGTACAATACTGCGCGTTTTATTTCTAAGAGCCAATGCAAAAGCATCCATCTGTTTCGCTTGCTGATTCACTGGTGTAAAATTCATTGCGCCTTCAGGCGTCGTGCCTTTCTGTCCGCCATAATTATAAGCAGGTTTCAATTCAAACTGTCCTTTCTCCGCCGTTGCCGTAAGGTAATTCATGAATCCGTCATACGTCGCTTCCCCTTCACCAATAATGCCTCCGGGAAAATCAAATTTCCAGCTTAGCGATTGCTCCACATCTTTGAACCTTGCAGGATCGGTTTTCTGTCCTTCGATAGCCGTCACGGCTATAGGCTCCATTCCCGATGTATAACACATACCCTGCACTACATAAATGCCAACATCCATTAACGGTCCGCCTCCGGCATATTCTTTACTCAGTCGCCATTGCCCGGCTTCTGCTTTAAAGCCAAATCCTCCTCTGATCTTTTGCAGATCACCATATACTTTTTGTGTTCCCAGCCGCATCATTTCCTTATTGAACGGATCGAAATGCAGGCGATACCCGACGGATAACTGCCGGTCTGCCTTCTTCGCAGCAGCGATCATGCGATCGCAATCGGCAACGGTGATCGCCATTGGTTTCTCCGACACCACATGTTTACCGGCCTCGAACGCCCGGATACTATACTCCGCATGCATGTTATTAGGCAACACCACATACACAATATCGATATCCGGATTATTCCTGATGCTATCGTAATTATCATAGGAGTAGATATTCTTATCGGGGATCTTGTACTTTTCTTTCCAGGCCGGGATCTTATCTGGAGAACCGGTCACTATACCTGCGAGGTAACAATGTTCTGTTTGGAGCAATGCAGGGCCGAGCTGCCCGGTGGCATATCCTCCGAGGCCAACGAGGGCGATCCCTAATTTGCCTTCTTTCTTAGATTGCGTGGTGATGTCTGTCATTTGATCCATGCTGTTAGATAAACCGAGAAGATGTATTCCTACGCCTGCCATTCCGAAGTTGTAGAGGAATTGGCGGCGGGATGATGTTGTTGTTTTTTTCATATCGGAAAGCTTATCGGTTGATGAAATGATTGAATAGCGAAATAACCCTCAAACATAGTGCCTTGTTCGGCTGGCACGTTCTTTAATATCGAGCGGCGTAGGTTCCCGCAGATGAACGCAGATCAATGCGCAGATCCGCAGATCATTCTTTCTGTTAGCCGATTTGATCTGCGGATCTGCGGCTCTTTATCTGCGTTCATCTGCGGGAACCCTATGCCAGCCATATTTAAGAGAGTCATAGCTTATTTCAGCGCGAGCACTACCACGCTCGTCGGCGGTAACTTCACTGTAAGGCTGTTCCCGGACAGGGTAGCGTCTTTAAATTCCGCAGGGCTGATCTTCCCAGGATTCTCAAAGCTGTTGTAGTCCTGCATTTTGGCAGATCGCAGGATCCGTCCTGACACCGTTTTATAAGAAGCGCCGTTCACATTGATCGTAATGGAATGCTCTTTATTCGGATCGATGTTCACCAGTGAAATGTGTGTAACACCGTTTTTATCTTTTGAAGCCGATGCGTTAATGGCCTTCAATGATTCTTTCTCATGAACATAGTCCTGGCTCGTGACCTTTAGTGGCAGCATCAGTGCATCATGGTGGACGTTATACATTTCCATTACATGATACGTTGGGGTGAGGATCATCTTTTCTCCTTCCGTTAGGATCACCGCCTGTAACACGTTAATGATCTGTGCCAGGTTGGCCATCTTCACACGGTCTGCATGGTTATTGAAGATGTTGAGATTGCTTCCTGCGATCATCGCATCACGCATGGTATTCTGCTGGTAAAGAAATGCCGGGTTAGTGCCTGGTTCCACTTCGTACCATCCGCCCCATTCATCCACCGCTAACGCCTTTTTCTTTTCCGGATCATACTTGTCCATCACCGCACTGTGTTTGGTGATCAGTTCTTCCATCAGTAAAGCACGCTGCATGGTGATGAAGTATTCTTTCTCGCTGAAGTTGGTGGCAGGTCCTTTTTTGCCCCAGTCGATCACGCTGTAATGGTGCAGGCCCAGCGCGTCAAACATGGAGGCAGGGAGATTCTTCATCAGCACTTCCGTCCAGTGATAATCGTCGTCACTGGCGCCGCTGGCGATGCGATAAAGCTTATCGCTATTATTCCAATCGGTCATGAATGTGGCATATTGGCGGTAAATATTTGCATAGTGTTCAGCCGTCATGTTGCCGCCGCAACCCCAGGCTTCATTGCCTAATCCCCAGAATCCAACCTTCCATGGAGTGTTGCGTCCGCTTGCCTGACGAAGATCGGTCATAGGGCTGCTGCCGTTTGGATGTGTGGTGTATTTGATCCAGTCGCTCAGTTCACCGGGTGTTCCGCTTCCGACGTTTCCGCTGAGATAAGCTTCGGCACCCAACTCTTCGCAGAGGTTCAGGAATTCATTTGTACCGAAGCTGTTATCTTCTTTGGTGTTTCCCCACCAGACGTTCAGCATGCTGGGGCGGTTGGCTTTTGGACCAACGCCGTCTTTCCAGTGATAAGTATCAGCGAAGCATCCGCCGGGCCATCTTAGGACAGGGACTTTCATTTTTTTGAGTGCAGCGAGCACGTCCAGCCTGATGCCGTTCTTATTGGGGATCGTCGTGTTGCTGTCTCCGATGTATAAGCCATCATAGATGCATCTGCCGAGGTGTTCGGAGAAATGGCCATAGATGTTTTTGTTGATCGTGTCTTTTGCTTCCGCTATATTGATCGTGATCGTGTTTGTGTTCTCCTTGCCGGCACAACTTGCCAGGAAGATGAGCAATGGCAGGAAAGGGAGTTTTTTTAGCTTCATTATCTGATTTTTTAAATGCGATGCTGATCTTGTGATCGGGCTGCGTAGGTTTCCCGCAGATTAAGCAGATAAAGCACCGCAGATACGCAGATTATATCTACTTATCAGAAAACTATCTGCGTATCTGCGCCTTGATCTGCGTTCATCTGCGGGAAACTTACGCCAGCCGGCGTTAAGCCAATATCAATTAATTTATTTCTTCGCCTGTTTAAGCCCCACCACACTATAGAAAGCCGGTTTAGGTTGAAGCTGTCGGTCGAACAATAACGGGTAGTTTGTTCTTCCCCTGACAGGCCATCCGTTCAGCCAGCTTTGTCCGTCGTGTACACCCCAGAATGTAACTCTCGTGATCTTGTCTTTATGTTTCAGGAAAAGTTTGAACAGTTGCTCATAATCGCTGGCCAGTTGTTGCTGCACGCTATCCGGCAATCCGTTCGCATAGGGATTAAGTGATGGATCTTCTTTCATTCGCTGGCTGATATCAGCGCCGGAAAAATTACGTGGCAGTACTTCAATATCCAGTTCGGTGAACATTACTTTCAATCCGAGTGCGGCGTATTGCAGGATGCTCTCTTCGATCTCTTTGAAAGGAACTTTTCCCACATGCCAGTGTCCCTGTATGCCTACGCCATCAATCCTTACACCAGCGTCTTTTACTTTTTTGACGAGTGCCAGGCAGCCGGCTCTTTTCTTTGGTTGCTCATTATTGTAATCGTTGTAGTATAGTTCAGCAGTAGGTGTGGCGGCCTGTGCAAGGCGGAACGCTTCGGTGACAAAATCGTCTCCCAATTTGGAAAGGAAGATCGATTTGCGCATGGTGCCATCTTCGTTCAATGCTTCGTTCACTACATCCCAGGAGAATACTTTGCCTTCATATCGGGTAGCTACTGTGTTGATATGATTTTTGAAAAATGTTTTGAACGAGTCAACATCCTGGATCCGCCTGGCGAATGCCGGCAATTGACTGTGCCAGATCAGCGCGTGGGCATTGATCCTGATATTATTCTTCTTGCCGTATTCCACCAGCTTATCCGCAAGCGTGAAATTATAAACATCCCACTGCGGATGCAGTTCCTCGGCTTTCATTATGTTCTCGGGGGTAACCATGTTGAACTGCTCTTTGATAAACGCATTTACCTTAGGGTCGCGCTCTTCGATCTGCGGTGTATTCATAGCTGTCCCTATCCCGAAATCTTTTTTGAACACTTCTTTCAATGAGGCAATATTACCGGACGATGGAGTTGGTTCCGGAACGATCGTATTTGTTTTACTGGCAGTACAGGAAGCCAGGAGAGCTATACCTGCGATCAGAAAAGTGTTTTTGGTTGTCATGCTATTGATGTGTGTTATGTGTATAGATAAAATGATGGTTGGGGAAACAGGTGTTATTCGAACTTTATCCAGTCGGTCTCCACCTTTCCTGAGCCTTTTAATTGTATGATGAGATGTTGTGTTCCTGATGGGGGCCTGGAAATGTTTTTACTGATCTCTTTCCAGTCATTTCCTGCCGGCACATTGATCTCCGCGATCACAGGACCATTGCTACTGCCTGAGCGAATGATGAGCGTTCCGGCGGTTGCGGCTTTTACTTTAATGATCAGTTTTTTTACAGGCTTTCCGAATTGCACGGTGTTGTATTTGAACCAGGCGTTTGGCTGATCGAGGATGGCCACCCATCCGGCAAATTTATTGGCCGTGTCCAGGAAAGCGATGGTTGCACCTTCAGCACTCTTGTCACTGTAACGATCGATCTGGATCTGGCTGTTTGCCTGGGTAATACCGATGCCGCGCAAAGTGGGGTTCACTTTGCGGATAGTGCCGTCATTATTGAATGAGAGACTGTCTGCCCGGATCGATCTCGCCTTGTCAAAAGAAGGAGAGTAATCATTGTGATGATAAAACAAATACCACTGCTCTTTGAAAGGAAGAATAGAATGGTGGTTGGTCCAGCAGCCGGTTGGAGATTCATCCATGATGACGCCGGCAAATTTGAACGGTCCAAGCGGGTTATTGCTTATCGCGTATTCCAGTCTTTCGATCTTGTTTTCTACATGCGGGTAGGTCATATAATAAATGCCGTTCCGTTCAAACAGGAATGGACCTTCTTTCAATCCTTTTGTGGGCAGCTCGCCGAGTGTCTTTACTTCGCCATCCAGTTCCAGCATATTGTCTTTGAGTTTGGCACCGAAGATGTCTCCCTGCGACCAGTACAGGTAGGCCTGTCCGTCCTTATCAATAAAAACGTTCGGGTCAATTCCTTTCACACCTTTTATCGGTGATGGTTGTGCTGTATAAGGTCCTTCAGGGTGAGAAGCAACAGCAACGCCGATATTGAAGCCGCGTCCGTATGCAACCGTGTCTGCTGCTGATGTTGGAAAGTAGAAATAGTATTTGCCGCTGCGATAAATGCAATCAGGAGCCCACATGCTGTAGCTGTTGGGCCTGACCCAGGGTACTTTATTCTGCGTAACGATCATGCCGTGGTCAGTCCATTCGGTTAAATTCTCAGAAGAGAATACATGATAGTCTTCCATACAGAACCATCCGGGTCTTCCTTTTCCTTCCTGGGCGAGTATATCATGTGAGGGAAATACATAGATCCTGTCTCCGAATACACGGGCGGTGGGATCTGCTGTAAACTGATCGCGTATCAGCGGGTTTTGGGCCTGTACATCGCAACAGGAGAGAAGCATGCAGCCGGAGATGATTGAAAGTTTGAAACTTGACATGAGCATTGGTTTGTGATAGTTTTAGTTCAGTCAACGATCAGTTATTTTACTTTGTCGACGCCTTTTGTGGTCTGCACGATCTTTTGTATCGTTCCATCAGCATTGTAATGCATGTACTCAATGCAGATCGACCGCCTGTAGCTGCCGCCGGTCGGCAATGCGCCGTTATGGTAGAAATAGTAGAATTTGCCTTTGTAATCGATCACGCCCGGGTGAGTGGTAAAGCTGTTGGGTGAATTCTCCTGGATGATGCCGCGATAGGTCCACGGGCCGGTAGCGCCTGGCGCGGTGCAATATTCCGTCATCTCCGGTTTCGTACCCGCACCTGCATACAAAAGGTAATAGATGCCATTGCGTTTGTACAGCCATGGTCCTTCAATGTAATGTTCAGGTTTGAATGTTTTGATCGTATCAGCCAGTTCGGTCATGTTCTGTTTCAGCTTTACGTATTTGCAGCTTCCGTTTCCCCAATACATATAGGCCTGCCCATCGTCGTCTACAAATACGGTGGGATCAATATCATCCCATCCGTGTTTCATATCAGTGGTCATTTCGTTTGTGATCAGTGCTTTTCCGATGGCGTCAACGAATGGACCAGTGGGTCTGTCCGATACAGCCACACCAATCGCTGCCCCGCCGCCGCTGGTGCTGTCTTTTTTATGAAACGTGGATACGAACCAATAGAATTTCCCATTCCGTTCTACGCATTGTGCGGCGTACGCATCACCCGTTGCCCAGGAAAAGGTTTTGGTGGAAAGGAGAGGACCATGATTTTTCCAGTTCACCATATCGGTTGTGGAGAAAACATACCAGTCAGGCATTTTGTAATTGGTGGCTTTCTCGGATGCGGTATCATGACTGGTATACAGATACAGAGTGTCACGATAAACCAGCGGTGCCGGATCCGCGGTGAATACATCGGAGATGATCGGGTTTTGTGCGCTGGCTGATGTTGCCAGCAAGATGGCGAATAACAGGTTGCGATATTTCATTTTATACTTATTTCATTATTAGCGTTACTATTCAAACGCGGATCCATTGACGTATTTAGATCACTTCGACATGGGCAAAGTCAAGTCATTGGCGTTTTAATATTTGATGATCTGTTCTGTCCAGGTAGGACCGTTTATATAGAACCGACCATCTTTATAGTAGACAGGTTCGAATCCCATCTGCGGTGTTTTTTCCCAGGATAAAAATGTTTGACTATAGGGATAAGGGCGCTTTTCATACATAAAGTAATGGCAGGAGCTCCAGAGCTGGCCATCCGGGCCTTTGAATAAGGCATTGTGACCTGTTTCCTGGTAGGGATCTTCTGTATCCTGGAATTGAAGATGAGCATAGCCTCCCTGTTGCGCCAGCTCCGGACGATAACCTTTTTTACGGGTGCCGAAGATTGGTTCGCGTGATACAAGCTCCCACGGACCCAAAGGTGTTGTTGATTTTAAGAGGCCCACTTCATATCCTCTGGTCCAGGTGGAAAAGAACATGAAATAAGCGCCCTCTTTTTTGATCACAAATGGGCCTTCTATGCCACCGGCCATCCATTCGGGATAGCCGGGTTGTTTTTTATCGAGAAACTTTTCAATAGGCGTGGTGAGTTTGCCGGAAGGAAGATCAATCTTTGCCTGGAATAAGCCGTTGCCACTGCAATAGAGATAGGTTTGTCCGTCTTCATCTTCAAACAGCGTTGCGTCGTTATTATATTGCGGCGTTAACGGACCATTCACCAATTTGTAAGGGCCTGTTATTTTATCTGCGGAGAATAACCAAACACTGTGCGTTTTCATTCCCTTGGGATCATCTTTGGTGACTTTGCCACTGTTTACCGTCATCCAGTATTTGTTTTGCACGAAATGGATCTCCGGCGCCCAGAATCTTCCGTTATAGGGACAATCAGCTGGAAGTTTTGATGCATCGATCAACCAGGAATGTTGTTTCCAGTTGATGAGGTCATCAGATACGAGCATTCGTACACCGGGATTGGGACCTGTCCATACTGGTTCTGAAGTGCCCACGCAATACCATCGATCATCTGCTTTGATGATAAAATGATCGCGCATCGAGATGGCAGAATCGCGGGTGATCGGATTGGTGTAACGGAATTCATGAGTGGAAGAATTCCTGGCAGCTCCGGTCGCTTGTGAATAGCCGTTCACGATGGCTGTTGAAAGTATAAGGGTTATGCTGAGTTGTCTGAACATACATTGATGTTGAAAAAGTGAGTTGGTATCCGCAGATTCCGCGGATTTTTATACTACGAACGTTACACCTTCATTAGATCATCGAATTGATAGTTGGTTGCGCAGATTTCGCAGATGATCCGCTGCTATCATTAGCTCTCTGCGTAATCTGCGCAACCGGATCAAAACTTTTCCTTTCATTGAAATACTCTTCTATAATCGTTATGACAAAATCTGCGCAATCTGCGGGAACCCTAGGCAGACTTGTCAAAATCATATATCAATCATCATCCGTTCTGAAAGGCGCGGCCGGCAGCCCTTCCTTGTTATACAGGTTTGCACCTTCGGGATCATCCGCCCACGCATAACGTACAGCAACAGGCTGAGGAATGCTTTCAGACCAAACCACCACTTTGTTGTTCTGAATGGTCGCCTTGGCCCATACGAATTTTTTATCTGCACCAGCAATAGCGAAATAATGAAGGTTGTCTCCTTTAGAAATCAAGCCGCCGCCAGTATTGCTGAATGACAGAATGATCTTATTGCCTGCTGCTTTCATTGATTGATAAACTGGTCCGGCATAGACGATCTTTTTATCATGATATGCCACCCTCTGCGCCGCCAGAGAAAGCCGGTATCCCAGCTCTTTTTTATTGAGCGGGTGGATATCATTCCATTCTCCAATATCGATGGCAACGGCCATTCCTGTATTAGGTAAAGCAAGTGCCGCAGTTTGTGCTTCCCTGAATCTTGCCCAACCGCCATCAGAAGGTTCTTTCACCGGTGCATTGAAATTGGGAAGTTGTACAAACAGGAAGGGAAAGTCGCCTTGCTGCCAGCTTTCGCGCCAGGAGTTGATCAATGCGGTGAACAATGAACGTTGCTGAATGTGCCTTCCAATGTTTGATTCGCCCTGGTACCATAGAGCTCCTTTGATCGTATAGGGAAAGAGTGGAGCGAGCATCGCATTATAAAGGCCCGTCGATTTCCATTGAATGAAAGAAGGTCCGACGAGGTTCTCCATTTTTACTCCCAACTTATATTTCCAGGTGCCGCTGAGATCGATCGTTTGATCACCTGCCAGGAGCGCGTATTGTTTGTCTCCGATGAAACCTCCTCGTCCTGAAGGACAAACCACCCGGACCGTGATCGAGTTCTTGCCGGCTTTCAACAGGCCTGCCGGAACGGTATAGTTACGTGGAATGTATTGTGAACCCATTCCGCCGACATATTTTCCATTGATGAAGGTAGAGTCAGCTTCAACGATATTGCCAAGCACGAGCTTCGCCGTATTCCCTTCTGATGAAGGGGGCATAGTGAAATCTCTTTTGAACCATACTACGCCCGTGATATTACCGAGCTTCGTGGTTTCCCAACGGGCAGGCATTTTTATTTCGTCCCATGTGCTGGTGTTATGATCAGTCTTGTTCCATGGACCGGTCGGATCAGCATAGGCGGCATCATTTTCTCTTGCACGTTTGTTCCATTCGGAGATGCGCTGCCGGTCGCTGGCTTCTGTCTGTATGATATTGTTCGTATCCTTAAAATGCAACGCTTCGGCATGTAGATCCGGAAAAGGTTTCAATGCTTCCTCGCTCATCCATGATTCTGTTCTTGATCCGCCCAGTGTGGAGTTGATCAATCCGATGGGTACTTTATATTTTGCATAGAGATCGCGGGCGAAATAATATCCCGCAGCCGTGAATTTCAGCACGCTGTTCGGGTCAGCACTGATCCATGAGCCGGAGGAGAGATCATCCATCTGCCGCGAGAAGAGATGTTTTTTGGGAACGGCAAACTGACGGATGAATTTGTTTTCAGATGAAGCAATATCATCCGGGTATTTAGATTGCACGCCGCTCATGGCCATTTCCATGTTTGATTGTCCCGAGCAGACCCATACATCACCGATCAGTATATCTTTTAACGTGATCATGTTGCTTCCGCTGATCTGCATTTCGTAAGGCCCGCCGGCTTTAAGACTGGTCAGCAGGATCTGCCACTTACCATCGGTTGCGGTTGTTGCGTAGTGTGTTTTATTCAGAAAGGTGATGCTGATCTTTTCTCCGGGAGCAGCCCATCCCCAGATGCGTGTGCGGGCATTGCGTTGCAGTACCATGCCATCACTGATCAGTTTCGGTAAACGGATCTCTGCAAAAGAAGCCAGGTTCAACAGCAGTAAAAAAATAAGCGGTATTACACGAGTAAGCATAGATAAACAAATCTTTTCCGGTAAATAATTGTCATTTTGACTAATAAGTATCCGTTGCTAAAAAAACTGCGCTTCAAACCTGGAGGGATCCGAAGCAGCAGTGTTTGTTCCTGATCACTTGAATAACAGCTGTGCGAAATTGTACAGGTTGTTGCGCCAGACCGGCCATGTATGGCCACCGGGATATTCGCTGTAACTGTATTTGATATTCATCTCATCGAATTTGCTCAGCATGATCTTGCAATTGGCATGAGCGATATCTTCTTTACCGCCCATCGCGATCCAGAAGTTTTTAAGATCCTTATTGATCGTTGCTGCATTTGTTTTCATGTAGGCATATTGTGGATCGGACAGCGCAGGTTGATTTGCCCACCAGCCGGAACTGAATACACCGAGGCTCGAGAACATCGGCGTGTTCTTAATACCTGCATACAGGGTTTGCAATCCGCCCATGGATAAACCAGCCAATGCGCGGCTTCCGGCATCTGTCGCAACGCGGTAGTTTTTCTCTACAAAAGGAATGACGCCTTGCTTCAATTCGTTTTCGAACATCCGCAGTGATTGTTCGCCAAAACCGGCGATGCCGCCGCTCCCGAAATTGCCGTCCATCATCACGATCAGCATTGGCTTTGCTTTTTTCTCCGCGATCAAATTGTCGAGAATGATATCAGTTTTTCCCTGTGTGGCCCAGCCTCTTTCATCTTCGCCACCGCCATGGAGTAAATACAATACGGGAAATTTATCCTGTCTGTTCTCGTCATAACCCGGGGGAGTATAGATGTACATCTGCCTCCATGAACGGGTGCTGTTCGAAAAATATTTCTTGATGCGGACATCGCCGTGCGGCACATCTTTTAATGCATAGATGCTATCGCCTTTGAAGGGGATCTCAATGCCACTGGCCATGCGGCTCATGCCATAAAAGGTTTCGCTGGAAGGATCTGCTACTGCTACGCCGTCGATCAACAGCGAATAGTAATGAAATCCTTCGGAGATGGAGTCGGTCACGCCAACCCAATAGCCTCCGGTATCCTTTGCCAGATCATATTTCCTGCCAAGGTCGATCTGTACCCGTTGTGCTTCCGGTGCTTTCACGCGGAATGCCACGCGGCTGTCATTGAGTACCTGCGGGTATTTGGCTGAACGGATGTTGGAGGCTGCAGGTGTTCCCAGGATGGTGTACTTGCTATACTTGCTTTTGTCAACTGGTTTGAACAGGAACTGCGAGAACATATACAATCCGTTCTTCCATACTTTAAAATCATGAACGCCTGGTTCAAGATAATAGATATGCGGAACGTTGTGCAGTACAAGATAATCGTGTGTGCGCTTGCTGTTGATCAGCAGTCCGTCATTATCACCACAGGAGATCCATAGCAGGTTCAATTTGTCGATTGCGGCTGCGGGATCAGGCAGTAGTTCTTTCGGAGGTTTGGTATTGGGTGCGGAAGAAAAGCCACCTACCCACGCGAATTTATCAAGGTTGCCTAATCCGAAGTTGAGTGATTGACCG
Source organism: Chitinophagaceae bacterium (assembly GCA_040509495.1). Lineage (GTDB taxonomy): Bacteria > Bacteroidota > Bacteroidia > Chitinophagales > Chitinophagaceae > Terrimonas_A. The sequence continues at coordinate 11,611 of JBEVKW010000280.1, forward strand.
CCACCCATAGACAAACCTGCAATGGCCCGATGTTCTCTGTCTTTCAATACGGGAAATTTCTTCTCGATAAAAGGGATGAGGTCATTGAGCAGGTCCTGTTCAAATGTTGCAAAGGCCTGTACTTTGTCAGGCGCCATGATATTGCCTGTTGCGCGATCATCTTTCATGGCCCGGCCATTCGGCAGTACAACGATCATGGGTTCCAGTTTTCCCTGCGCGTAAAGATTATCCAGGATCACCTGTGGCTTTCCGCCATTGAGCCATTCTTTTTCATCGCCCCCGATTCCATGCAGCAGATAAAGTACAGGATACTTTTTTTTCTTGGAAAAGCCCGGCGGCGCGTACACTAAAGTTCTGCGGGTATTTCCAACGGTTTTGGATGAATAGCTGAGTGTGTCAATGGTTCCATGCGGAATATCGGCCTGCGGTGCATCAAATCCTTTAGGCGCCTGCATTTCTGTTGGCTGGCTGTACGCCGCAACCGAGAAAAGTGAGAGCAGGATGGCGGAACAGATCGGTTTCATGTATCGGTTTTATACTGTTGGTTAACTAATATTATTTGGTAGCTGGTTTGATCAGTTGATATTTTCCGCTCAGGTGCATCAGGCTGAAGACGTACATCAATCCGTCATAATAAGGATCGAAATAGCCATCTTCATACGGTTCCAGCTTTGCATTCCAGATGGCTTTGACAAAGTCGTCACTGCTTTTGTCTTTATTGATCAGTGCGGTAGTTGCTGCGGTGGAAACGAGCCCAATAGAATGGCGTAGTTTTTTTACGGGACCTGCCTGAAGGATGAACTCGGGTTTGGTTCCATCAAGATTGAACTGGTCGTCATAGTTATCCAGTCCTTTCGACCGCAGGAATGCCTGGAATCTTTTTGCATAATCTTCCTGCCATTGCTTATCTTTTTTGAACCAGACATAATCCATCGCGATATTCATAGGGACGCGCCATGAATCATACCTGAAACCGGGCGGCATCCAGCGTGTGGGATGCGGTGCGCCGGAAAATTCTGTATAGTCTGAATTGAGTGCGGTTACCGGATGGCAGGCACGCTGAAGAAAGGCCCGCGAGGTATCGGCGCAATCTTTATAAAATTGTTCGTGTCCATCTTTCGCATACATCGCCCATACTTCATAGAAGGCGGGAAGGTGATAGGAAGGATCGGTCCAGTTATAATTATTTCCTTCGGGTACAAAAGTGATCTGCTTGTGTTCGGTGTTGATGAGGTGATAGATATTGCCGGTGCCATCTTTCTTCCACATTGCGTCGAGGATCCTTCGGGCTTCATTATAGTAATGAATTCCGGTATTGTTTCCCCACTTGTTCGCAGCAAATAGCAGACTGGTGATATAATACAGTTCACCGTCAGATGCGGAGCCTTCGGAATTCTTCTTCATGGTTTGCGTGTTAATGCTCCACGCAAAGTATCCTTCCCGGGGACCTTCCTGGTGCTGCAGGTATTTTTTTGACCAGCGCCAGACGCGGTCGAACATCTCTTTTTTATCAAGTTGGACGGCGATCATCATTCCGTATGAAAGGCCTTCCGTTCTGGCATCTTTATTTTTCAGATCAGAGAGGAAGGCCATCGAATCACCCACTTCAAAGTAGATCTTTTCCGGACCTTCAAATACATCGTGGAATGCTTTGTTCAGTTTGTTGTCTATTGCCTGCTGCGTGTATCCTTTTTGTTTGAACAGGTTTGGGTATTGATCCGTGGTTGCCGCAGCGCGTGAGTCTTTGCCTTTTTGTGCCAGCACAACTACGGGAAGAAAGCCGCTTAATAGCAGTGATACGACAATTGGCAGGAGTGTCTTTTTCCTGTAAAAAGTAAGAGATGAACAACGAACAGAGGACATGGCAGGCAATTTCGTTAAGGCGTTTAATTTCCACTTACTGCACAGGTGCGGGCCGCAAAATGCTATAAGTAATGCAATCGATTTCAAATCTATTATTTTGTTTCCTATCGGCAAATTTTATTCTTGAACAGTGTGCTGATTTACTGCGGAATCGATAAAAACCTGCAGGCTGGGACGGACTGAACTACATTACCAGGTATTGTTTGACTGTAAATGAAGTTTAATAAATTGATTTACAGGAAAATATTCGACCGGTGATAGAAATGAAATGCCCCAGTACTAATTACTGTTTGTTCTAGCCAGTAGTATGTATAAGATGTGCGGTCAAAAGAAAAGTGATGAAGCCTTCCGTCGAAAACACCTTTTTGTTCATAATTTATTTAAATCGATTGCATTTTAAGCATTCTTTTCTATTTTAGCTTTTCAGACCTAACGGTGAGCTGACATATGTAATGAAGGAATAAGCGACAGATCTGAACATTTGTTCCATCATTTTAAACATTCATACTACCCACCGCAAACGGTCAACTTTAGCTTTGCGCAACCAAAACATCAATTCAAAACATTTATGTCTCACCCTCCTTTGCAGTTTTTTATAGATACAGCGAACTTATCAGAGATACAGGAAGCTTTCGACCTCGGCATTTTAGATGGTGTAACTACCAACCCTTCTTTAATGGCGAGGGAGAAAGTTGTCGGGAAAGAAGCTGTACTGAACCATTATATAGCGATCTGCAATATGGTCGATGGTGATATCAGTGCAGAAGTCTTATCGACAGATTTCGATGGTATCATTGAAGAAGGAAAAGAGCTGGCTGCCCTGCACCCGAATATCGTGGTGAAGGTTCCGATGATCAAAGATGGTATCAAGGCGATCAAATGGTTTACCAATAAAGGTATCAAGACCAATTGTACATTGGTCTTTTCTGCCGGACAGGCCATTCTCGCCGCAAAAGCAGGTGCTACTTATGTCTCTCCATTTATTGGTCGTATCGATGATTCCGGTTGGGACGGCATCGACCTGATCAGGCAGATCTCGCATATCTATACGGTGCAGGGAATGCAGACAAAGATCCTGGCAGCTTCGATCCGTACAGGAAATCATATTATCGCCTGCGCAGAAGCAGGTGCACATGTTTGCACATCGCCGCTATCTTCCATTTTAGCCTTATTAAAACATCCGCTCACGGATATCGGCCTCGCAAAATTTGTAGAGGATGCGAAGAAAATGAGCAGTTGATCATCTTTCAATTATTGATTTTATCAAAATGCAATCGACAAGTTATACTTACCTGACCAATATTGCCGGTCAGGTCAGACGCGATATTGTTCGCATGGTACATGGATGCCAGAGCGGGCATCCCGGCGGATCATTGGGATGTACAGATTACCTCGTGGCTCTTTACTTCCAGATCATGAAACACGATCCTTCGTTCAACATGAATGGAAGAGGAGAGGATCTCTTCTTCTTATCCAATGGTCATATCTCTCCTGTCTTCTATAGTGTGCTGGCAAGAGCAGGATATTTCCCCATTAAAGAACTGGCGACTTTCCGTAAACTGGATTCGCGTTTGCAGGGTCACCCGACAACACACGAAGGATTGCCCGGTGTAAGGATCTCCTCCGGTTCGCTTGGACAGGGTTTGTCTGTAGCCATCGGCGCTGCACAGACCAAGAAACTGAAAGGAGATAACAGCCTGATCTATTCACTGCATGGCGATGGAGAACTGCAGGAAGGACAGATCTGGGAAGCGGCCATGTATGCTGCGCATAACAAAGTGGATAATCTTATTGCGGCGATTGATGTGAATGGACAGCAGATAGATGGCCCAACGGAGAAGGTGCTTTCACTGGGTGATCTGAAAGCAAAATGGCTTGCATTCGGATGGAAAGTATTTGAGGTGAATGGAAATGAGATGCCCGAGATCATCCGTGTACTGGAGCTTGCAAGAGAAAGCGCGTTCAACGGTGTGCCGATCATGCTGCTGATGCAAACCAACATGGGGCATGGAGTCGATTTTATGATGGGCTCGCACAAGTGGCATGGCGTTGCTCCCAATGATGAACAACTCGATCTTGCATTAAAGCAATTGAACAGTACACTCGAAGATTATTAACACAACATGAAGAAGTATACATTCACGGAAAAGAAAGACACACGTTCCGGCTTTGGTGCCGGATTGCTGGAAGCCGGAAGAAGGAATCCGGATGTGGTGGCCTTATGTGCCGATCTTGTCGGTTCACTGAAGATGGAAGCTTTTATTAAAGAATTTCCTAAACGCTTTTTCCAGATAGGCATCGCTGAAGCGAATATGATGGGAATTGCTGCCGGGATGACGATCGGTGGCGCTATTCCCTACACAGGAACCTTCGCTAATTTTTCCACGGGCAGGGTATATGATCAGATCCGTCAGAGCATCGCTTACAGTGACAAAAATGTAAAGATCTGTGCTTCGCATGCGGGCCTTACTTTGGGCGAAGATGGCGCAACGCACCAGATCCTGGAAGATATCGGGCTGATGAAAATGTTGCCGGGTATGACGGTGATCAATCCGTGTGATTATAACCAGACGAAAGCCGCAACCATTGCCATCGCTGAACATCATGGTCCGGTTTACTTAAGATTCGGAAGGCCCGTTGTGCCTGTTTTTACACCGGCAGATCAGCCATTCGAGATCGGTAAAGCATGGACGGTAAATGAAGGGGAAGATGTAACGATCTTTGCAACGGGTCATCTTGTATGGGAAGCTATCCAGGCCGGTGAAGAACTGGCGAAGATGGGCATCAGCGCAGAGATCATCAACATACATACAATAAAACCTTTGGACGTAGAATCAGTACTGCGCTCTGTTGCGAAAACCAGGTGTGTGGTGAGTGCGGAAGAACACAACCGTCTCGGCGGACTTGGTGACAGCATTGCGCAGGTATTGATCCAGCATGATCCTGTACCGATGGAATATGTGGCCGTGAACGATCAATTCGGTCAGAGCGGTATGCCTGCTCAACTGATGAAGAAATATGGCCTGGATGCAGAACATATCGTGAAGGCCGTGCAGCAGGTTCTGCTTCGGAAAAAAAATACAGTAACAAGCCTGGTATAATTGGTCGGCCATTTTATCCTATTAAAAAATCAAACGGAACAGGAACTTAATGTGACTACCGATACATTTTTTGCCACATGAAGAGTTCACCATACAACTCGTGTGGTGTGTTAACCGTTAGTATTCGACAGGCAGTCGACAAAAGGGAGAAGTGTCTACTTTTCCCTTTTTTATTGTGTATTGACCGGATGAATTGCTGCGCAGGTTTGATGAGTAAGAACGTTACATCGGGTTTAGTTATTTTTTTTCATTGCCGGCGGACAGATCCTGGATCACTTCCTTAAGTTTTTTCAGTTTTCTCATCCAAAGATCATGATCGTACCAGATCGCAGCAATCATAAATACGATGATCATTCCCAGTTTAACCAGTTTGCTGCTGTTCCAGGTGATAACTGATCCGAAGAAGCACAGTATGCACACAGCCGTCAGCATACGTATACACAGGGAGATCATGGCATGCGTACGTAACCGCTGATAAGATGCGAGCAGGTTGCTTTTAAGATCCGTTTTAAGAATAACATTTTTGGTAAGGATGTATAGGATCAGGTGATGCGATACAAGCAAGAGCAGCGCAGTTATCAATAACAGGTTTAACAAAACAGGTTTTTGATCGCCATCGAAGGCTCCATAGTAGAACACACCCATTAAGCTGAAAGCGATTGATTCTATCAGTAACTTATTCAGCATTTTTTTTACTACTGGTCGCGAAGTTTCGGACATGCTCTTCCGGATGTCTTCCGTATTTAATGCCGGGGTAGGTTGTTTTGTCCAACTGTTTCTGAGATCATCTAATTCCATTATTTAAGATTTAGGATGGTTTGTAATTTTTGTTTGATGCGGTTAAGTTTAACGCCAATGTTGCTGACGGATAACCCGGTTATATCTGCCATTTCCTGGTAACTCAGGTTATCGAGATACAGGGCCATCAGTGAGCGATCTCCTTCACTTAATTGTTTTAGTGCTCCGCGCAGCGCATCATATTTTACCTGCTCTTCATCATCTTCTGAAGTAGTTGCCTGAGGCAAGATGGGCGTGAGATCTGCCTGTCGCTTTTTTTTCCGGAGATCCGTTATGGCCGTATTGAGCGCGATCTGGTACATCCATGTAGTCGGCTTTGCACGCTGATCAAATCCTTTCATGGATCGCCATAGTTGAAAAATGATCTCCTGGCAAAGATCTTCACGATCTTCCTGGGAATCGCAGTATAACCGGCATATACGATGAATGATTGCCTGGTGCTGATCAATAAAAGAAAGAAAATCGGTTTCTGTCATAGTGCAGGAATAAAGGTAATTGATCGGCCGCGACCTTGTACGGATACGGAACGTAAGTTTCCCTGCGGGCCTGTCAGGAAAAAAAGTTCGACGCTTACTTTCTTACCGAAGAAACGCGCATCACCAGCTTTGAAGATCTCAAATGCAGGGTTTGATCCGAGTTTGGCATACAGTTGTTCACCATTCCGGAAAATGGTCAGAACGGTTCCGTCGCTGATGTATTTACCGGTTACCAGGCTAAGATCGCTCGCGGTGATCTTTTGTTCCGATTGAACCCGGGGTAGTTCGAATGGTTGGTCAAAAATGATCTTTTCAATGTCTGACCACAGTTGATTGACCGGCACTCCAGTGATGTTACTGAGAATGATGATGCTGATCCGTTTGTCCGGATAAATCACCGAGATCGCAGAACACCCGGGCGAGCCGCCGCCGGTATACGCCGCAAAGGGAAGATGACCTGCAGGTTGTCTCAGGAACCAACCATAACCATACGGGTCATTGTGCCCATTGACGGATGCCGGATTGTGTACTGAAAAAATAAGTTCCCTGGTCTGCCTGTCCCACAAACTGCTGTCCATCCAGCTTCGGTTCCAGCGGAGCAGATCCGGTGCACTACTGTATGCATCGCCAGATCCTTTCATGAGGCTGGGATCACGATACGGAGCTGGGTGAAGATTGCCCGAACGTTTTTCATATCCCTTGCTAAACTGTGGAATGATCTGGCGTGACGAAATAATACCGGAAGAAGGCATATTCAGTGGTGCAAGGATCTGGCGCTTCAGCAAGGTTTCAAAGGAGGTGTTGTATAAACGTTCCAGGATCACGGCCAGCAGGAAGTAACCGGGACTGGAATACTGCGTGGACGTACCTGGTTTAAACAGTAAGGGCATTGACAGGATCTCGTGTAAAGCTGCGGAATCGGTAAGGGATAGCCGCGATTTCACCTGCCAGTAATCCGGGATGCCTTCATTATGGGGAATTCCGGAAGTATGACTAAGTAAATGGCCTGGCGTGATCGATCTCCAGCTCTCCCGGATCTCCGGAATGAATTTTCCAAGTGGATCAGTAAAAGACATTTTCCCGTCCTGCACCGCTTTGCAGATCATCACAGCCGTGAACTGTTTGGTAATAGACGCCAGCGGAAATACAGTATTTGGCTGTACAAATGCTTTGTGCTCAAAGCAGGAAAAACCTATGGTATCTGTCACTATCTCTCCGGGCATGTCTACCACTACTATGCCATTAAAATCAGTCAGTTGTTGTTGAATAAGCAGGTACTCGTGAAGTTTTTGCTTCCATCCTGCACCTGCCTGTGCGCTGGCACATACCGTTTGGAAAAGGATCAGTATGCCTGCCAGGAATTTTCCGGTTCTGAACATTTTTTGCTTATTAGTCGCAGGAACTGTTCTTTTCTTACAGCTTCATAAAAAAAAGTAATGTCGTGTAGTTAGCAGGTCGAAGTAACGCGGCGGACCGCGGC
>JBEVKW010000281.1:0-9633 GCA_040509495.1 Chitinophagaceae bacterium
CAACAATCATAGTGAGCTTCCCAACTAGAGGAAGAAGGCTCTACCCGCTTTCAGAGGCCCCCGGCCTAGCGCAAATGGCGTTAAAAAAATGGGAGGCTGGCACCGTCTGAGCGCCGAAGGCAAGCGAAGGCACAAAAAAACTGTTTGAGCCAGCACGCCAGTCGACCTTAAACACTCCGCCGGCGAGTTTTTTTTTGTGCAGGTGACACCCTCCCATTTTTAGCCATTAGCGCGTAGCCTTGATCTTTTTTTGTTACTTTTTTTGCATCAAGGCAAAAAAAGTAAACAGAGACTCCGAGGTTCTCACCTCGAAAAACTATATCAACAAAAAAACACTCCCCCCGCCCCCAACGTTGATCGTAGTCCCCCCACTACGATCAACATCCCAAAAACTTAATGCACAGAAAACGCTGTGTTGGTTAACTTTATCGTCAACTAACCAACCCATTTCATGTCGCACGACCAACACAAGCCCAAGACGATCGTCCGGGATATCAGCTGGCTCTCCTTTAACGCACGCGTTTTACAAGAGGCGGGAGATCAAACGGTGCCCCTGCGCGAACGCATCCGCTTTTTAGGTATTTTCTCCAATAACATGGATGAGTTTTTCAGAGTGCGGGTAGCCACTTTGCGGCGCATGACGATGATCAGTGGCAAAGCAAACATGCACCTCGAAAAAGATCCGCAGCAGATCCTCGATGATATCCAGATGACCGTATTGAATCAGCAGAGTGAATTTGCAAGGATCTGGGAGGATGTTCAAAAGAAACTGAAGGCGCAGAAGATCTTCCTCGTGAATGAGAACGAGTTGACCGAAGAACAGCTGACATTTGTGAAAGATTATTATGATGATGAAGTAAGCCCGAATATCAACCCCCTGATGATCGAAAACATTCCGCGTTTCCCCAACCTGCGCGATAAATCAATTTATCTCGCAGTGGTGATGTGGAAGAAAGACAGCGCCCTCAAGAAAAAATATGCGCTGATCGAAGTGCCGAGCCGTGTATTGGGAAGGTTTGTGTTATTGCCATCAAAACCTGGCGAACATCGCATCATCCTCCTGGAAGATGTGATCAGATGCAACCTTCCTGAAATATTTTCCTTTTTTGGATACGACCAGTATCATTCACATATCTTCAAAGTTACCCGTGACGCGGAGCTGGATATCGACAGCGATATCTCCACCAATATCATCCAGAAAATAGAAAAAGGATTAAAGAACCGCAGAAAGGGAAAACCGGTCCGGTTTGTTTACGATAAAGAAATGGATCCGGGTTTGCTGGAATACCTTACAAGAAGATTGAATCTAACAAAAAAAGACAATCTTATCCCCGGCGGAAGGATCCACAACTTCAGGCATTTTATTGACTTCCCGAACGTCTTCAAACCGGGAAAACAAAGGCAGAAACCATTTGATCATCCGCTGTTGACGGAACGCCGTATTTCAGAAATTGTGCTGGAAAAAGACATCATGCTGCATCTCCCCTATCATTCCTTCACACCTTTGATCGATATCATCCGTGAAGCAGCAATAGATCCGCAGGTAAGCACGATCAAGATCACCTGTTACCGACTCGCCTCACAATCAAAGATCATCAATGCCCTGATCAATGCCGTGCGTAATGGCAAGGAAGTTGTTGTAATGCTTGAACTCCGTGCGCGGTTTGACGAAGAAGCGAATCTTGAATGGAAATCGCGCCTGGAAGAAGAAGGCGCAAAGGTCATACTGGGGATCCCCGATATGAAGATCCATGCCAAGCTTTGCATGATCCGCAAAAGAGTAAAGGACAAAAATGTACTGTACGGATTTGTAAGCACGGGAAACATGAATGAAAAAACCTCGCGGGTGTATGGAGATCATTGCCTGCTGACATCGAATTCAAGGGTCATGACGGATGTTAGCAGGATCTTTAATTATCTTGAACATCACCGCACAGGAGAAACGCATTCACTGAAGAATTGCCAGACGATTATTCCAAGTCCGCAGATAGTGCGACATGAACTGCATAAACTGATCGATGAAGAGATCAAAATGGCACGAAAGAAAAAAAAGGCAGGTATTACGCTTAAGATGAATTCCCTGTCTGACGAAGACCTGATCCTGAAATTAACAGAGGCGGCAAAAGCAGGTGTGGAAGTCAAACTGATCGTGCGAGGTATCTTTTGTATGCTTACTGAAAGCAAGAAATTCAAAGTGCCCGTTCAGGCGATCTCTATCGTTGATGAATATCTCGAACATGCAAGGGTGTGGGTATTTCACAATAAGGGTAAAGAGAAAGTTTATATATCTTCGGCCGACTGGATGCTCCGCAACCTGGATCACCGCGTGGAAGCCACCTGCCCGATACTGGACGCAGGCATCAAAAAGGAATTGATCGATATCCTGGATATCCAATTACGGGATAACGTGAAAGCCAGATGGCTCGATAACGAATTGTCAAATGAATATGTGAAACCAGGCAAGACAAGGGTAAGATCCCAGGTGGACATTTACCGCTATTTGTTTAACAAAACCAAGGAATAACATTGAGACTGGCAGCAATTGATATAGGAAGTAACGCAGCAAGATTACTGATCAGCGATGTATTGAATAATCCTCCGGCAAAGCCGGAATTTATCAAGATGGCACTCGTAAGGGTTCCGCTGCGGCTGGGCTTTGACGTGTTTGACAAAGGAGAGATCACCCAGGTCAGGGCAGAAAAAGTGATTAAGACGATCAAATCGTATAAACTGCTGATGGATGTGTACGACGTTAAACATGTAAAAGCATGCGCAACTTCAGCCATGCGTGATGCTGCCAATGGACCACAGATCATGGAAAGGGTCAAAGCTGAAACAGGTGTTGAGATCACGATCATCAGCGGCCAGGAAGAAGCTTCCTTCATTTACGAGAATCACATTGCAGAAAATATGACCACCGACGAGTCGTATCTCTATATCGATGTAGGAGGAGGAAGTACTGAACTGACATTTTTCAGTGACGGCAAACTTATCTTCAAAGAATCGTTCAATATAGGTACTATCCGGATCCTCAAGAACCAGGTGACAGAGAAACAATGGGATACGATGAAGGAATTTGTCAAGGCCCGAACAAAAGGCTTCCATCATGTAACGGCGATCGGTTCAGGAGGAAATATCAACAAGATCTTTTCTATCTCCAAAAGAAAAGATGGCAAACCACTGAGCCTTGAATTACTGAGGGACTATTACAAAGAATTCAGCAGCCTTTCTTTAGATCAACGCATGTCGCTCTACCGCCTTCGCGAAGACAGGGCAGATGTGATCGTTCCGGCACTGCTTATTTATATCAATGTAATGCGTTGGGCTGATGCGGAGAATATTTTTGTACCGAAAATAGGTTTGGCAGATGGTCTGATACAGTCGCTTTACGAGGAGATCCAGGGAATCAGTAAAACTGAAAGTTTAATTGTTTAAAAGTTTGGCGCTTGAAGAGTTGCTGATGATGACTGTTCAACTCTCAAAGAAGGAAGTTTTTAATCTTTTTCTCGCTCAAACTTTTTCCCCTCCCCCCATCGAATTTTCCTACTTTTACCCTCCAAAAAAAACCGCATGTCCATCAGTAAGGAAGCCAGGAAGGTTACGACCAATACTATTCAAAAGATGAAAGCCGCGGGCGAAAAGATCTCCATGATCACCGCGTATGACTATTCATTTGCAAAAATATTTGATGCTGCCGGGATGGATATCATCCTTGTTGGAGATAGTGCCAGCAATGTAATGGCAGGCCACACCACTACCCTTCCGATCACACTTGACCAGATGATCTATCATGCGCAAAGCGTGGTCAGAGGAAGGGAAAAAAGCCTTGTGGTGGTAGACATTCCTTTCGGGTATTATCAATCCAACTCAGAGATCGCACTGGCCTCTGCCATTCGGATCATGAAAGAAAGCGGTGCACATACCGTAAAACTTGAAGGCGGCGAAGAGATCATCGATTCTGTAAAAAAGATCGTCAGTGCCGGCATTCCAGTAATGGGGCACCTGGGGCTCACACCACAATCGATCAATAAATTCGGAACTTACGTTGTACGCGCCACAGAAGAATCGGAAGCAGCAAAACTCCGCCGCGATGCACTCTTGCTACAGGAAGCAGGTGCATTCGCCGTCGTACTTGAAAAGATCCCTGCCATGCTGGCTAAAGAAGTTTCAGAGAGCCTGGCCATACCTACGATCGGGATCGGCGCCGGAAAATATTGTGACGGACAGGTACTGGTAATGCATGACATGCTTGGTATAAATACAGAATTCAAACCGCGCTTTCTCCGTCAGTACCTTAATATGAACGAACAGATCACCGGCGCCATTCACCAGTACATTGCAGATGTGAAGAGCAATGACTTCCCGAATGACCAGGAACAATACTAGACCGTTTAATAATTTTAAGGTTTAATCATTTAAAAGTTGTAGAGAGCAGGCTGTGACGTTTTCCCTCTTACACGTTTGATCTGTTAAACCTTAAAACATTTAAACCTTAACCTTAAACTTTGCTCACATGATTGCTGAAGTATTGAAAACTCTCCAGATAGAAAAGAAATCTCCCGGAGCTTCAACAGGTAAAGCGTGGTTTGGCCATGGTGAAGAAATCTCTTCCTGGTCTCCTGTTGATGGAGCATTGATCGGTGCGGTAAGTACATCCACAAAAGAAGATTACGAAGCTGTAGTAGCAAAAGCCAACTCTGCTTTTGCAGAATGGCGGACATGGCCTGCCCCAAAACGGGGTGAGGTGGTAAGACAGATTGGCGATGCACTTCGCGCAAAAAAAGACGCGCTTGGCAAACTGGTTTCTTATGAAATGGGAAAGAGTTTGCAGGAAGGATATGGAGAGGTGCAGGAAATGATCGATATCTGCGATTTTGCAGTGGGCCTTTCCCGCCAGTTACATGGATTAACGATGCATAGCGAACGTCCGGGACACCGGATGTATGAACAATACCATCCTTTAGGGATCGTCGGAATCATTTCCGCATTCAATTTCCCTGTGGCAGTATGGAGTTGGAATACAATGCTCGCCTGGGTTTGCGGAGATGTTTGCATCTGGAAACCGTCTGAAAAAACACCGCTTTGTGCAGTAGCCTGTCAGCAGATCGTTGCTGAAGTGTTTGAACGCAACAATGTTCCGGAAGGCGTTAGCGGGCTTGTCATCGGCAACCGCGAAACCGGCGAATGGCTGAGCCAGGATACCAGAATTCCCCTTGTGTCTGCAACAGGATCAACCCGCATGGGAAAAGCTGTCGGCGCTGCAGTTGGCGCACGTTTGGGAAAAGCCCTGCTCGAACTGGGAGGGAATAATGCGATCATCATTTCAAAAGATGCAGATCTCGACATTGCCGTGCTCGGTTCAGTATTTGGAGCAGTTGGCACGGCCGGTCAACGTTGCACCACCACACGCAGGCTTATTATCCATGAAAGTATATACGATAAGGTTAAATCACGGCTCGTATCCGCTTATGCCCAGCTTGCGATTGGAGACCCGCTGGATCAAAACAATCATGTCGGCCCATTGATCGATAAGGCGGCAGTCGATATGTATCTCTCGGCCATTGAAAAATGCAGGGCCGAAGGAGGAAACTTTGTTGTGGAAGGAGGCGTTGTCGAAGGCAAAGGATATGAAAGCGGCTGCTATGTAAAACCATGTATAGCGGAAGCAAAGCCTGAATACAGCATTGTGCAGCATGAGACGTTTGCTCCGATCCTGTACCTGTTGAAATATTCCACTGTAGAGGAAGCGATCGCTATTCAGAACGGTGTGCCGCAAGGGCTGTCCTCTTCTATCATGACGCTCAACTTACGGGAGGCGGAACAGTTCTTGTCTGCATCCGGCAGCGATTGCGGGATCGCCAACGTCAACATCGGAACCTCCGGCGCTGAGATCGGTGGCGCATTTGGCGGCGAAAAAGAAACCGGCGGCGGACGTGAAAGCGGCAGCGACGCCTGGAAAGTATATATGCGCAGGCAAACGAACACCATCAACTACAGTACACAACTACCATTGGCACAGGGGATTAAATTCGATATATAGAAAAAACGATCAAAAGTTCAACTGTTTACCAGCTTAAAAGTTCATACACCATTGCTTTAAAACTGGTAAACATTTAAACTTTTAAACCTTTTGCCCTCACAAATACTAAACCGGGAGGTCTTCCGTTCTAAGTACTTCGCGTAACTCCTTTGTTTTCTGCGAAATATTTATAATTTTTACGGCTTTAACTAATATCCTGAACCCAACTGACTGTACATGAAACGCATCCTTCTCCTATTGACAATTCCCCTGCTTTGCAGCGAGCTAACGCATTCACAAATGCGGATCGGGATCCTTGGGGGCTTTCAGCAGTCAACAGTGATAGAAAACAATGATCTGCCTGACTGGAACGAATTAAAAAGCCGCTACCAGAAAAGAGGTGGTGCGCAGATCGGCTTTCTCGCAGACCTACCGTTCGGCAAAGATTCGAGGCTTTTTTTCCAGCCTGCTGTGATCTTCTCCCAAAAAGGAAGAAAATATACGTTCGCAAAAGACTCCGCTGTCGTTTTTGACATTCCATTGAGTCCCGTGGATTCCATCGTCAACACAGCCTATTCTGAAACACGAAAACAATATCAGAACTACATCGACATTCCATTGAACCTGGTGTATAAATTTCCGCTCGGTAAGAAATCTAGTTTTGTTATTGGCGGTGGCCCCTATGTTACGTTTTTTTACAACGCTTCCGATAAAACAGATAAGTATGTGATCGGTGTTAGCTATAAAGCTGAAGAGGAAGAGATCCTGGTGGGGAAAGGTGATAACAGATACCGTTCTTTCGACTGGGGGTTAAACGGCACCGCTGGTTTCGAATTTGGCCGGGTATTCCTTACGGCAAATTACAGCCGGGGATTCAGTGATTTTTACAGTCCTGCCGCATATACAGCTACCGATTATAAACATGAAGTGATGGGCATCCGTTTGGGTGTCTTCCTCGGCCAACCGGTTCAGCTGGGCGAAAAAGACCGCGATGGTGACGGTATTCCTGATAAGGAGGATATGTGCCCTACCCTGCCCGGAACGGCTGCCACAAAAGGCTGCCCTGACCAGGATGGTGATGGGATCATTGACATCCAGGATAGCTGCGCACATGAATACGGTCCGGTTGAAAACCACGGTTGTCCATATATCGACCGTGACAAGGATGGCGTGCTGGATAAACTGGATAAATGCCCTGACGTAGCAGGTCCAAAAGAAAATAATGGTTGCCCTTACACGGATCGTGATAAAGATGGCATTCTTGATAAAGACGACAAATGCCCGGATGTTCCAGGTCTTGCCCGCTATAACGGATGCCCCGCTCCGGATAGTGATGGTGATGGTTTAACGGATGAAGAAGATAAATGCCCGTATCAGAAAGGACCGGTGTCTAATAATGGTTGTCCCGAGATCAAAAAAGAAGTGATCCAAAAAATAACTTCAGCTGCAAAATCAATCTCCTTCAAAGTGAATAAGGCTGAATTAACTGCGGCATCATACCAGGTGCTTGACCAGGTGGTGCTACTGCTGAAAGACGACCACTCTTTGAAGCTGACCATTGAAGGCCATACGAGTGCAGAAGGTTCCCGCGATCTCAACATGCGCTTGTCTACTGAGCGTGCCGAAACGGTGAAACGGTACCTTGAGTCGAAAGGGGTGGATCCGTCCCGTTTGACCGCCATCGGATTCGGACCAGACAAACCGCTGACGCAAGGAAGAACAAGTGAAGAAAAAGCTAAAAACAGGCGTGTTGAGCTAAAGCTAAGCAACTAGAAAAAAATGATCAACGTCAATAAGCCCTGCAGTATGAACTGCGGGGCTTTTTCATGTTGGTTGGGAACGGGCCAGCTGCCTGGAACCGGCATCCATGGCCCAGAATTTGTTTTGTAATTTGTTCATTATGAGATTTTCCGACATGGCATCTTTTACTTGACCCGGGTATGTGTATACCATGGAGACAACGCAGAATATCGGTTGTCGCATCGACTGAAAGACACGATGTCAGAAATTAATAATAACAAAATGTATGAGTGGTAAGTCGTAATTTTAACCCTTTTAAGATTTTTACAGATATTAAAAATTAGTAGTTAATGAATTGTTTTGCTAGTCGTACCCTCCTGATCGCAGCAGGTTCGCTGCTTAGTGTGTTTGCATTCGCCCAGAAGAAAGAAGTCCCCAAAGGATGGCATCTGATGGATCTGAAAGACAGTGGTTACTATGGGATCAGCATGGATAAAGCATACGCATTCGTTGAATCGAAAAAATTGAAAAGCAGTCCTGTGATCGTTGCTGTGCTCGATTCAGGCGTGGATACTGCGCATGAAGACCTTCGCCCCATTCTTTGGCGCAATCCGGGCGAGATCCCGGGCAACGGCATTGATGATGATAAGAACGGATATGTGGATGACGTATTCGGATGGAATTTTCTCGGTGGCCGTGATGGTGCAAATGTTGAAAAAGACTCTTACGAAGCAGCCCGCGTTTATCATTTGCTGAAAAGTAAATGGGAAGATAAACAGGTTGATCCGAAAACACTCTCCGCCGCAGATGCAAAAGAGTACGATATGTGGAGCCGTGCTAAAAAAGACGTTGTAGGTATAACAACCGCCAGCCCCGGCGATCTTGATGAAATGAAAAAAGGTTTCGCACAGCTTTCATTTGTTGACTCTGTACTCAAGATCGGTGACAGCATCATTCGGAAAGACCTGAAGAAAGATGAATATACCTGTAAAGATCTGACCGCTTACACGCCCACTGCAGATCTGGCCGGCCGTGTAAAAATGATCATGAACAGTATCTGTAAAGACAATAATAAAGACGACATCACCAACTTTGATATCCTGGAAGATCTCGAAGCACAGGTAGGGCAGTTGGAAAGCGAGATTTCGAAAAACGACGCCGCACACGCTGCACCGAAAGACTATCGCAACAGTGTGGTAAAGGATAACTACACAGACATCAATGATAAATTCTACGGAAACAGCAATGTAATGGTGAGTAATAAATCAGCATTGCATGGAACACACGTTTCCGGCATTATTGGCGCAGTTCGGAATAATAACGTAGGCATGAATGGTGTTGCTGATAACGTCCGCATCATGACCGTTCGCGTTGTTCCTGATGGCGATGAGCATGATAAAGATATCGCACTCGGCATCCGATACGCAGTAGACAATGGAGCAAAAGTGATCAACATGAGCTTCGGCAAAGGATTTTCACCGCAGAAAAAATGGATCGATGAAGCTGTTCAATACGCCCAAAGCAAAGGTGTTTTGCTTGTTCATGCAGCAGGAAACAGTGCACAGAACGTTGATACAAGCTGGAACTTTCCAAGTTCTGTATTCACAGACGGTGCAAAAGCGTCAAACTGGATAACTGTTGGCGCCAGCGGAGACCCTAAAGCAGGTGGCCTGGTTGCTGGCTTCTCTAACTACGGTAAAAAAGAGGTGGATGTATTTGCGCCCGGTGTACAGATCTACGCAACCGTTCCTGGCGGTAATACCTATCAGAATCTGCAGGGAACAAGTATGGCTTCTCCGGTGGTAGCAGGACTTGCAGCGTTCATCATGGAATATTATCCTAAATTATCTGCTGAACAGGTAAAATATGTGATC
>JBEVKW010000282.1:0-22116 GCA_040509495.1 Chitinophagaceae bacterium
TTCATATATGCCGAGATTTCGTGATACAGTTAAATTGTGCTAGGACAGTCAAAAACTCAAGCCCTACTCAACTTAATTCGTAAGCAGGGCGTGGTTCGCTCGGTCGACCTGAGGCCGCACTGCATCCCTCGCGAATACCTGTCTCGGCTACACAAGGAGGGGGTACTTGAGCGGGCGAGCCGTGGGGTTTACTACCTTCCCGATACCGAGCTAACGGAACACCACAGCCTAGCCGAGGCAATCAAGATTGCGCCCAGAGGAATTGTCTGCCTCCTCTCGGCCCTTCAGTTCCACGAGCTGACTACACAATCGCCGTTCGAGGTCTGGCTGGCGCTCGACCGAAAAGCCCACCGCCCCGCGGGCGACGGGGTGCCCCTCCATGTCGTCCGCTTTTCCGGCCGCGCCCTGACGGTCGGGGTCGAAGAGCACTTGATAGAGGGCATTAAAGTCCCCGTCTATTCGCCGGCGAAGACGGTGGCCGACTGCTTCAAGTATCGGAATAAGATAGGGCTCGACATCGCGCTCGCGGCCATGCGCGACTACCGGAAGGGCCGACATTGGAAGGCCGACGAGCTCTGGAAGTGCGCGAAAATCTGCCGCGTGGCCAATGTCATGCGCCCCTATATGGAGGCGCTCGCGTGAGCCCCCACGGCCTCGCAGCTTCGGCCAGGAAGGAGGTGCTCTTCAATGGAGAAGGACAATCCATCGACTGTCATCGCACATAGGCGTGATGAATTTCTGCCAGCGCTGCATGGTGCCATCCAGCTGTGGGCAGAGAGCACCACGTCCGCCAGCGACCGCTATAAGGATCTCGTCAGAGATAAAAGAGGGGCCGTCGAGAGCTTCTTTCTACTTACGGGTAAACATCCGGCGGAAGTAAAACCAAGAGATGTGCGTGAGTGGCGGGAAGCGATGGAGGCCAAGCGGCTTAAGCCGAACACAGTCTACGCACAGATTTCGAGGCTGTCCTCCTTCTACCGCTGGGCGATGAAAGACGCCGCTCTGGGTCGGCACATAAAAACAAATCCGGCGCTACTCGCCCGCCCCAAGCGCCCGGGCGCTTACCAGACGGGCTCGACCAAATCTCTGACCGATGAGGAGATGAATAGGCTGCTCGCGTTCGTACAGTCGAAGGCTGACGCTGGCTCCGTAGTGGCGAAACGTGATTACGCACTACTGCTGCTCTACTTTCTCACAGGCCTGCGTCGGAATGAGTTGATTTCGCTGCGAGGGACGGACGTCGAATTAAAGGAGGAGGGGCTCGTTTTAAAGTACCGCCGCAAGGGGGGTAAGTATGGGGCGCGTGAAGTCCTCGACGCGGCGGCGGTCCGAGCACTGGTTGAGTATCTACGCGCCTCCGACAGGATGAACGTGCAGGAATCCGACCGGCCGCTGTGGACTAGACACGACCGTTCGGGGCGCGCCGGCACGCCGCTCTCCTCGCACTCGTTCGTCAAGAATTTGAAGGCCTACGCCGGCGAGGCAGGCATCAAACACATCCATCTTCACCAGACCAGGCACACGTTCGCGAGAATTTTCTCAGAGGACTCGGGGAGCATGACCGAGACTCAAGAGGCGCTCGATCACGAACACGTCGGGACGACCAGAGCCTACGTACAGACGATCGCCGTAAAGAAGGACAAATCAAGCGGCAGTATTAGAAACAGAATAGGCTGATCGGGGATGAACGCTGCCGAGTTTTGAATAGCCTGGTGAATGCCGGGAGAACTATCGGCGCTCTACTGACAAATACTCAAACTGCGTTTACAGGAAGAGGTCATTTCTGTAAACGCATCGAAGATGCGTGATAATATTCCACTTCAAGGAGTCAAATCGTTAGGAAAGGGTTGGTCGTATGTCTTCCGCCATCGTCGAGCGCATTCTGGAGGAAGTAAAAAAGCTCACGGCCGACGAGCAGCGCGCCTTGCGTAAGGCCCTCGCGCACGAGCCGCCACCGCCCGCGCCCGCCTTCAACACGCACGAGCGAGAACACGCGTGGGTCGAACGAAACCGTGACGAGTACCTCAATCAGTGGTCGCCCTCGACGGCGACCGCCTGCTCGCTCACGGATTAGACCCACGTTCCGTCTACCTTTCCGCGCGCGAGGCGGGCGTCAGCGCCCCTTATTTGACGCGCGTCGAGCCGGGTGACGAGTTACCGTTCGCGGGATGGTAACCGTGCCGCACCAGCTCAGCTTTCACACGGAATACACTTACCCGACCGGGGATGTGGGCATCCTCGTGCCCGTCCGTCTGAGCCTCGGCGATCAGTTCATTGACTTCGACGCGCGGGTCGACACCGGCGCGAGCTTCTGCATCTTCAATCGGGGATACGCCGAGGCTTTGGGAATTAACGTCGAAGCCGGGCAAGCAGTCCAAGTCGGCACGGCGACCGGCGCGTTTGATGCCTTCGGGCACACGCTGACGCTCACCACGCTCGGCCTCGGCTTCGAGGCCGACGTCTACTTCGCCCGTGACTCGGCCTTCAGGCGGAATGTGCTTAGTATGCGCGGCTGGCTCGACCGAGTGCGGCCCGGGCTGATTGACTATAACGGCAGGTTGTACCTGAGTGGGTATGACGATGCGGAGTAGACGGTCATGAGCACACCGGCTTCGACTGGGGCGGAATCAAGTACCGGCGGGCACGATCGCGCTCGCTATAATTAGCCCACGTGACTTGGCGTTGCGCACCGCAGTTGAAGTGGGGGCGACGAATTCGACGAGCGGTACCACGCGCCGGCGCGAGGAATTGATCGCCAAGAAGCGTAAGGTGGTCAAAAGCTTCATTGCCGAAGTCGGGCGCGATCCCGGCGAGGTGACGGCATTAGACGTTCAGGGGTGGTGCGACCGGATGCGGCGTGATGGGCGGAGCCCGGCTGCTGTCTACGCCCGCGTCTGAACCTGCTATGGATGGACATATTAAGTAATCGACTGAGATGATGTTTACTATTAAAATATGTGTACCTTTTGTTTTGACTCAAAGGATTTGGACGGCTTGGACGGGTAATACGATATGCGTATTTTCATCGGCAGTTCCGGAGAGCAGCGGCGCCTAGTTGAATGGCTCACCGGGTTCATTAGAAGAGAATATAGAGATATTGAGCCCGTTCCTTGGATTTCACCATGGACCAGTGGAAATTTCACTTTAGAGAACATTCAGGAATTCATAAGAAATACTGACGCAAGCATACTTTTCTGGACGCCCGATGATTTAACGCAGTATCGAGGTACAACTCGCTATGAGCCACGGGATAATCTCTTATTGGAAGCTGGTATGTTTATATCGGGACACGGTAGAGAACGCACACAACTTTTAATTCCATCCCTGCCTTCCAGTGACCCTCGCGGCAAAGTTGCGGTACCTACGGATATTTTAGGTTTAACATGGAACGAATATCCGTGGGTGGAAGGTGCTCAACCGGAAACCACAGGGCTCCCCACTGTTGCCAGGAGAGTTTGTGAATATTTGCTTTCCTTGGGTCCCAGAGTACGGACACCTTTTCGTCTTAAGCATCTTGCAGGCCTAGTTGGCATAGAGGAAGTGCAAACTTTCGTCGGCGCTTGTAACACTATTAACGTTCAAGGGATCATTAAGCTAGCCACAGAACCAACTTCTCGTTCTATAGATATCCTTGCTAGTTATCGTGTGGGCGAAATCAGGCGCGTGTTAGACAATTTCAGAAGGCGCCCGGATTCAAGCTTACGTGCTTGTTTTGCAAACATGTGGGATACGGAGTTAGCAGAAGCATATAGACGCAAATATCATGATAGAAGTTTAGAGCATATGCAGCACGCACTTAAAGAGTCCATTGGATATCTCTTAGGCCCTTGCGATATTGAGCCGAAGAACAAAGACGATATTACTGTTACAAATATTTCCGCCCCCCCTGTGGCAAGCTATGATTTGCGGCTGACATTGCAGCGTATAACTTTCGGCTATTATAGAATAGATAATGTTGCCTTTATCACACCACTAGACATAAAAAGAGCGCAGAACCCAGCGCCACTAGCTTGGGTACTTGATAGAGAAACTGTCCCCGGAGTATTTGATTTTTATTTAAATGAATTCTCCGGGATGTTTGAAGATGCGCAAGTCGTTTACCGTAACCGATAACACAATTATATGAAGAGTGAACTTTGCATCTTTGATATAGAAACGACAGGCAGCATCTTCGGCTACCACGAAATCATTGAGATTGCCGTGATACGCACAAATTCTACAGGCAATCAAATACTGGATAAGTATGAGAGCCGTATTGTTCCATCCTATCCAGAACGTATAACCCCTGTCGCTCAGAATTTGACAGGGTATAAGGTTGAGGATTGGGGATCGGCTTGCTCATCAAATTTTCACCTTTGGTCGAGCCTCATAAGTCTCTGGCGCGGCTGCACACCCGTATGTCATAACCCCTCATTCGAGCGCGCCTTTATAACCCTTGCGGCCTTTGAAGCTGGCATCCAAGATTTGGAGTTAGATTACCACTGGGTTGGTACTGAATCCTTGGCCTGGCCGCTTTATCAACAAGGGCATTTACCAAAACTATCTTTAGCGTGCTTATCTGAATACTTGGGTGCAGATCCTGAACCCCTTCCTCATACGGCCATGAATGGGGCTAAGGCTTGCCTTCAGGTATACCTCCGGCTCATGGAAATTTACGCACAAATTAGAACAATAGCATTACGAAAATAGCCCGATGGGAAGTAATCTACCCTCACCTACTCACTCGATTTGTCTCATCATGGCTGTTAATTATCGTTGACAGCCTCTTTCGACTAGCTATATAACAACTTGCATTCTAAGGGTGTTTTTAAGCAGTGGGCCGCTCACGGTCTTGACCATCTCTGCTGACTGTCCGCGGTCACACACTCACTGTCGTATAAATTATTCATCACGCAGAGGGATTTTCCTCCTACTTCATCAATCGAATGTGAAAACCAATCCATTAACCTCATCCTCATCTTCCTCGGAATGATCTAAAGGATGAAAGTTGTCATCTGCACACGTCAAGGTCTGTGTGCCTCACTCATGCTTAAAGCCGGTGCTCCCTACTGAATTAATTCGGATTATGGGAAAACGGGACAGTCAAAAAATTAACATTGCAGTGATTGGCTGTGGCGAGCAAGCCGTAGAGAATCTCCTGCCGAGTTTAATGCAAATAGAAGATGCCTCCATCATTGCGCTGTGTGACATAGACGAAGTTAAGGCGTTAAGGGCGGCTAATCTATTCCCCAATGCGTGTGCTTACAAGGACTATGTAGACATATTTTCAATACAGGATTTAGATGCTGTGGTTCTTGCTGGTCCGCCCCAAATGCATTTTGAGGCAACACAACTGGCTTTAAGAAATGGTAAACACGTATTCGTCGAAAAGCCTCCTACCGTAACTACTAATGAGCTACAACAACTTGCTTCGTTAGCAGATAGTAATAATCTAATAACAGTTGTCGGTCACAACATGCGGTATGCGACCGCATGTCTTGAAATGCAAAGATTGGTTTCAAATGAATCCTTCGGCAACATACTTTCTATGGATGTTCGATATCTCGCGGCACAGCCCCGGGGGACGCGGTGGGGGCTTGATTCCGTGTTACGTAGCTTTCTCCTATCCCACGCTATTCATGCTCTCGATCTTCTTATTGCTTACATGGGGCAGGTTTCTGCTTTATCCGCAAAAGCCTTGGAACTAAACAACGAAGCAATATTAGTCTCAGCATTATTCCAATTCAGTTCCGGAATGATAGGAACGTTAATTACGGGCACCTGCGGGACCCACTTTCAAATCGATGTACATCTGATTAGCGATACATCACGTGTTGTACATGTGGAGAACTTACGAAAGCTTACCGCCTATGGTTATGAAGGTGACACTAAGCGATGGGGGCGTGTGTGGGAGCCTAGGCCGCTTGAGGGTGGTTATGCACGTTCGGGGTATCTTGGGGAATTGACGAGCTTTGTAACTGCTATACAACACGGAAACCAGACGCAACCATCTCTTAGAGATGAAATAGCGGTATATCAACTAATGGATGAAATAGAATTCCAAGTAACACGAGAGCTGGCAAGTTGCTGACATTATTGTGCCCGTATCGGTGCGCGAGATATCAATGAGTGCAACATCTAAAACTCTTCCTGGTGGGCTTGACCTGTCAAGCATTCCACCGTTTAGCCGTGCACAAGGTGCTTTTGTCTTTGACTCTGCTGGCACTCCGTACCTTGATTTGATTTCCGGCTATGGCACCGTAATCGCCGGCCACGCTAATGAAGCGGTCGTAGATGAGGTTGCCAAAACTCTACATATGGGAAACTACCTGTATGGACATCACGACCTGATTTCAAGCCTTACAAAACGCCTTAATGCGCTGTTCCCCCCTACAACGTCCGTTCTTTACTTCAAAACTGGCTCTGAAGCAGTCCAATGTGCTACTCGCCTAGTCAGGGCGGCTACAGGTCGGGAGCGCATTCTTCGATGCGGATTTCATGGCTGGCACGATCAGTTCATGACGGAGAACGTTTCCTGGCACGACTTCGGAAGGAAGCCTGTATTTAAAGGTAGGGTGGCCGGCGTTCCGACAGCACTGTGGTCGGCCGCAACAAGAGTGACGTTAGATGAGGAGTCGCTTGATACGGAATTAAGAAAAGGGGACGTTGCGGCACTCATTCTTGACCCGGTGCAACTAGTTCCACCATACCGAGAGCAACTTGAAGGGATTCGGGAGCTGTGTCGAGCTCATGGCGCTCTATTGATCATCGATGAATCAAAGACGGGTTTCCGCGTATCTCCAGCCGGGGTTCAGGGGCTCGTAGACATTTACGGAGACGTTACGATCCTGAGCAAAGCCCTGGCAAATGGATTCCCACTCGCGGCGGTCCTCATGTCTGATTATGTCCGAGGTCGGAGCCTAAGCGCGAAGATCATGGGGACTTACAACGAAGAACTATCAGCGTTGGCTGCCGCTAAAGCCACATTGAATTTATTGTTCGAAAAAGAGGCGTGGCAGGAGCTGAACGAACTTGGCGAATGGCTTCTGAAACGTGTAAACGATGGTCTAACAGAATCAGGTTGTCGCGCATTTTCACTGGTCGGATTTCGTTGGCCTAGCATGCCCGCCTTGATTCATATAGATGATGGATCCGGTTCGTCTCGTAAGCGTCTCAGCGCCGTAGCGCAGCGACTCTTAGAGCGCCATATTCTTTGGCTGCCACATCACATGAATTTCCTCTCTCTCGCTCACAGCCGCGATTTGCTCGAGGGGTTCGCGGATTCACTGATTGTAGTTTGTATGGAGGTTGAGTGTGCCAATTCTTAATTCGGTTGACGACCTCATACACTACGCGCGGGACCTGGCCGAGCCGTTTATCTTCGGCAGGTACGTTCCAGATTGGGAGCGACGATCAGGCATTATATCTGCCATAAGCGATTACCTAATCATCCGGATTCGAGACGACGCTTTTGTGGATGACCAGTCATCCACACGCCCACTCGAGTGCGAAGCAGACGTCGGCTATCGCGCAACTCTAGCACGAGGAGTTCGCGATACCATGACTGGGGAGTCGCTTGCCTTCCCTAAAGTCGGGCTCGCTGATGATAAAGATATACCAACTCTGACGGAGCTGTGCTCCACATTAGACTACAGCGAGAAAGTCGTCATATCCGCTGCAGCGTTTGCCATCGTGAAACTCTCTCCTTCAACGGAACTCCTGTCTGTGATTGCGAACATCCTTTTTGAAGAGGCATATCACCTGAAAATTGTTTCTGAAATGCTTGGCTTGGACCAATCGACTAGGCCCTGGCTTTCGCCTGATAAGAGTGTTAACTGGGAACTCGTCAAGTCATGCGAAGATGGCTTCACGTACATGCTCTTAGAACACGTGCTCTATGAAGGCAGAGGTGGTATAGCGGCCGCGAAAGGAGTCCATGAGGCTAGAGTGCGTGGAGTCTCGGAACGGTCTGTCAAGTGGCTTGAGAAAATTTGTAATCAAGAGACTAACCACGGCATATCTGGCCTCGTGTGGTTGGCCCGTGACGAACACGGCGCGGGTTTATCCCCAACTGACCGCCTCCTGATTAGGCGCTTTATTGAACAAGAGTGCGATGATACTACGGGAACATTTCGAACACTGAGGCAGCGCTACTCCACTTGGCTGCTTGAGCGATACCTTGGGGGCACTCCCCTCCAAGAACTCGTGGCATCCCTTAAAGGTGACGTTGTACGTTGCCAGTATACCGGTGAAATAGGGCCGACATTGGATGACTTGTCGCGGAGTGTCGACTCTCTTTACGCGAGCATGAGTAGGGAGAGAGCTTGGAAATGAGTATGACGTTAGGATCTGCAGGAGAGTGGCTCAGTTCGATGCGATCTACTTGGGGTCGCCTGAAGGAGCGAGCTGAGGATATCCAAGCGCTGGAACCGCGAACAAGAGACGTTTTATGGCCGCTGTTTCATTACAGAAATCTGGACATGGAGTTGTTTGACAGAAGCTCAATGCTGCTTTTGGCAAATGAAGATGAAAAAAAGCTGATCCTGAATGAACTTGCCATCTCCGACACTTACGCACAGGTTTCAAAACCCGAACCCGCAGTGACATGGTTTTGGTTACACCAGATGGTTCACGTCGCGCAGGGGCTCTCGTATAGAGCATTCAGAGACTTGAACACTGAGCCTGACCGTATCGAGACAACACGCGCAGATGTTTGGGCCGACTTCATTGCTTTAAAAACACTTGCGATCTTTGATTTATTGGAAACTGGTGATAGCGACCAAGTTAACACTAGAGCAATTAGGGATCGGGAACATACGCTTTTCCAGGATGTGGTCTGGCCGATGGTGAATATGAGACAGCCCAACCACTTCATTCCGTTTGAACGTGAGTTTGAAGCGAGGAGAGTGTTGTCGCTGTTAGTGTTAGGCACCCTACTGGAAGAAATCACAATGAGTAATGGTGCTGAAATGATTGACGAGTCAATATTCGTTAACTGGAGACCGGGCAAGGCAGTGCTTTATATCTGGTATGGCCAGACCAACCTTCTTGGGCGGCGACCCATAATCATGGGTGATAATGAAATTCATCTGATTATTACCGCTATTCAGAACGCCCAATTCGATGAGGCGTACGCTCGTGTTCATGCACTTCCTTTACCAAAAAGCACGGAGCTGGAAGAATATTGTCGGCGCTCAGTTTCCTGAGATTCTTGTGCTGAGGATTGTAAGAGAACCGTCCTAATCATTATAAAAATCCGTTCGGTAACAAGGACGGATCAAGCTTGTATGAATGATGAAACCGTCATATTTTTTGGTAACAGAGATTTAGGACTTAGGATATTGCAGCATTTGATATACGTAGGTGATGTACCACGCGCGGTGTTTCTTCACCCGAGAGGAACATCTAGATGGACGGATCAGCTCTGGGAACTTGCAGGCTCAATTGACGCTGTCGTGATGCGAGCGGACGAATTAGAGGGAAGCGAAGCCTTTAACACGGTGAAGTCCCTACGACCTAGTATAGGCGTCTCGGCATATTTTGGGCATATCTTAAGGGCAAAAATGTTGGCACTGTTTCCGCTGGGGATCTTGAATTTCCATGGATCACTGCTGCCATGGAATCGCGGTCGGGATCCTAACGCATGGGCGATTTATGAAAATACGCCGGCCGGCGGCACCATCCATTTAATGGACGAAGGGGTAGATACTGGACCGATTCTACTGCAGCGGGAAGTAGTAGTGTCGCCGGATATGGACGCTACAGATATTTATCACGGCACCGTTGAAGCGCTTGTAAACCTCTTTGAGGAAAATTGGCCATTATTGAGAACAGGTAGTATCAGCGCGCGGAGCCAAGGAGAAGAGGGTACATCACACCGACGGCGAGAGTTCGAGCGTTTAAGACAACTTGACCTTACAGAGGAAATGACACTGCATAAGGCAATTAACTTATTACGCGCGTGCGCGGTTGATGAGTGTACTGCGGCAGAGTTTGTCGAAGGTGGGAGGCGCTATTCGGTGCGCATCCGCGTGACACCTGTCCAGCAGGCTGATACTGAGGAGTAAGTTGTGATTAATACAATTACCTGTAGGGTTGTGGCGTCGCACCTCCTCTTGCAGCAGCAGGAATCCATACTACTTTTGCGCCGCTACAGAACCGGATGGGAGGACGGAAAATATAGCGTGGTTGCCGGTCACGTAGACCCCGGCGAATCAGCTGTGGAAGCGTTGCTGCGGGAAGCTTGGGAAGAGGCGGGGATCCGAATCGAAGCGGAGCATTTGGAGTTCGCACATGTGATGCATAGGCGTAAGGAGGACGGTGAAGAGAAACTGGATGTGTGGTTTTCTTGTGAAAAATGGGATGGCGTACTCCATAATGCCGAACCTCATATGTGTGATGATCTGCGCTGGTTTAGTTGGGAAAGTCTGCCAACAAATATGGTGGACTATGTACGTACGGCTTTATGTTTAATCAGAGAAGGGTATAAATTCTCCGTGTACCATGGCCAGGGACTCCTGCATTTCTCTGGAGCTGACTCGCGGGTGAAACATGCGTCGGCTCTGCCTCAGTATTTGTGACTGACAGCTGCTGGGGAAGGTGCGACTTCGAGCAAGAAAGAATAGAAAAGTTATGACGTCCCAATCTCAATGGCAACGCGTTTGGACAAAAACCGGCCAGCTTGGCATGTTTGACTCCCTACCGGAGCCTTCCACCATTCTGCCCCTAAGGGAAATGATTGTTTGGAACGTAGGGCATCCCTCGAGTACCCGAGCTAGTGCGCAATTAGAGTGGCTGCAAGGCCAAGATCCTGAGGTAATAGTACTCAGCGAAACGGCCCAGAGCGAAGGTTGTGAGCAACTGCAGGAAGGGCTTGCGCGAGCTGGTTATCGGGTGGTCGCCTCTCTCCCGCAGGGCAGGGACTATGGAAGCATCATCGCGTCCAAGAGCGGAGCGACGCTGTCGGACTTCGTCAGTCGCTTAGAGCACCTGCCATACCGGGCGGCTTCTGTGTATCTGGAAACGGAGGCGATTGAGGTCATCGGTGTTTATGTCCCATCAAGGGATGGAAAGTTGGCGCGGTCAGAAGAAATGGAAGCTGGCAAGATTGCACGTAAGCGTGGTTTCTTAGAATCATTTCTTCGGGTATTAGCATCAAAAACTAAGGGCGATAAAATAGTCTGCGGAGATTTCAACGTGATTCCAAGAAATCACGTCCCACCGGAACCCGCATTTCAATCGTGGGAGTATGACTTCTTATCAGGCTTAGAAAGGCTGGGCCTTCGAGATACATTTACGTTACGTGACCCAAACCGACAAGACCATAGTTGGTTTGGGCACTTCGGTGATCGCTATCGGTTTGATTACTGCTACGTTTCACAGTCCCTTGCAGGACGGGTGCAGGACGCTTCGTTCGATCATTCGCCACGTTTCTCAAAACTGAGCGACCACTCCGCGCTGCGCGTTAAATTTGCACCTGCGTAGGTAGCTTGAGTGACAGGTTGCCTATCGGACAAGGTGAATGCTCCGTTTTATAGATGATTAACAGTTAGCTATGGTCAAAAGAACCAACGCGCCTACCCACCCCGACGGTCCTCGAATGAAGGGCGTTATAACTGAGGGGATCGCGGGCTGTGGAAAAACAGCGCTTATTTCTTCACTCAAAGCCGAGCTCAAGCGATATGGCGGATTCGACGTCAAGGAACTGACTCATGTTGATTGCGATGACCAATACGCTCGATACCTGAGAGAGTATGCAATACAAGAACGACTTCTTTTTCATCGCTCTCACATTTCTGAACATGTACTTGGAAAACTACTGCGGTCACAGTCACCATTTTCCGGCGATGAGTTTTTCATACTGAACAAAATTATTTCATTGAGGTTCGTCTGTGTGCTCGTTGAGCCTCCGGACTACGAGACCTATTTGAAACGTAAGGCTCAAGACACAAGACACGTCCGGGAACAATTTAATGAGAACCAATATACTGAGATAGTGACATCATTTCGTAAGTCCTTTGAAGACATCCCTCATATACACTACATTTCCTCCACACTTAACGAGCTAGAAGCAACTAGGGCCACGATCATCTCTAAGCTCATTGCAGCAGAACATGCGTAAGAGATATCATCTTCATGCACTTGAAATATTTGAAAAACATACCATCATGAGCTTTAAGTTGTATATTGAACGAATCACTTACCTTGTAGCGGACCACTACTTATCTTAATCAGCAGATTAGATGTGCATTACGAACGCGCACTGTATGTTGCTTGAAGAACAATTCTTTCGGTTGATATCCTATAACATCCTGGCAAATTCATATACCAACCCCGAATGGTATACGCACGTTAACTCAGAGGCTCTCGCATGGGGTGCGAGAAGGCTTGCCCTTACTGAGAGGATAAAGAGATTAGACGCTGATGTTATCTGCCTACAAGAAGTTGAGGAGGATGCGTATACGTTGATCGACTTTAACCTTCGTAAGAAAGGTTATACCGGGGTTTATGCTAAGAAGGGTTGTGACAAGCCAGATGGCTGCGCCACGTTTTTCAGACATGAGGTAATGCATTTGTTAAGCAACGAAGTGGTTTATTACAGTGATGAGCTACATGAGGTATCAAGGTCCGGCCACTTGGCCATCATCTGTAGTTTCGCATCTGAACTTGGTGTGCTTAGAATTATTAACACTCATTTGAAGTGGGATGGAGAAGAAAAGCCCCCGGAATGTCACGTTGGATATAGACAGATTAGGGAGTTAATTAACAAGTACGTCAAAGCCGATCGTACAACTTATGCTTGGATCGTATGTGGGGATCTGAACGCACAGTTTAACAGCCCGATTGTTGAAGCGCTGATAAATAACCTCTTTGAAGATGCGTACAAAGGCTGCGAACAAAATACCTGCAACCCCAACCGGAGAGCGAAGAGGATTGACTACATTTTATACACAGCAGGTTTGAGGGCGATACCGGAAAGATTGAAGGAGATTGATGACCTTACGCCCCTGCCATCGCTCAATGAGCCATCCGATCACCTCCCCATTGCCGCTACACTTCAAGTCGCGCCCGGCTACGAGCAAGGTCTTCGGGAACTTACTGATTAAAATGCTCAACGCATAAACGCGGCTGAGCGAGTACTTACCGCGACCATAACGAGGCTGGTGTTTGAATTACCGACGCATCGGTAGCGTTGCAGGAATTACTCTGAGGCGAGAAAGGCTCTCAGGTCGTCTCACTTACGCAGCGACTCCGAACAGGTTCTCGACGAACTTCGCCTGCCCTCCCGCGTCCCTGCCGCCTAGCTTTTCATCTGCCCGTCCGCACCGCGCTTAACGCTTCGACATCTTCAAACATGGGTTCACAACGGAGCCGAATTTGAACCCATCTCGCGCATGCAGGCGGCCACTTCCTAAGTGAGTTACCGAATTATTAATGAAATAAGTCTCTCTGGACCGACTTCGGTTTCGGCCGCGGCTTCCCGTCCTCACCTATTTCGATTACCCCGAGTTTCTCAAGTCGCACCCGCATCATCGTGCCGGAGACGCGGAAGCGGTCAGCGAGGCGGTAAATAGGTCCCCACCTCGTGAAGTCCCACCCCTCCTCCAGCATGTCTGTAAGCCGGTCCCGCGGAATTCGGAGGCACAGCGAGAAGTGTTCGGCCTGGCGGAACATCCACAGGGGCTCGGACCTGTTCCTCATCTGCTCGAGCGTGTCCCGCGCCCTTTCACTGACAAGCGCTTTCCTGAGCAGTCGTTCGCTCAGCCGCTGTTCCTTCTCCTTCAACTCCCGGACTTCAGCCTGAGACAGCCCGTACTGATACCACGTACTCTTATGGAGGAGCCTCTGTTGAGGAGGCGAATCCTCTATGAGGAGTGGCGCCTCGTCTTCCGAGACCGGCTGTTCGAGGTGGCGCAGTACGCAGTGCCCGGCTTCGTGGCCGAGGCACGCGGCGTATACGTCGGGCCGCGATTTAAAGAACTCCTCATGCGTCCGGTTGATCGTGACGAGGCCGCCGTCGTCCGGGGTGTAGCAGGCCAGCAGGGTCGCGCCTTCCGGCTCCTCGATCTCCTCGCAGAGGGTCGACACTTCGAGCAGGTCGAGGAACCTGTCCATGTCAACGACGTAGTTTGGCTTGTTGTTGTTCTCGGCGCGGTAAGCCTGGTTACACCGGGTCGCAATTTCGTCCACCACCTCATGCGAAACGAACTGCGACGGGGCGGGCACGTCAAGCCCGTCGGACAGCATACTTACTTCCTCCCTTGTTTAGCCCTGTTGCGCTCCTCCACCTCAGCCTCCACCTGGTCGGCGATCTCTTCGACGCGCTCCAGCGGGAGGTGTACGACCGCGCGGAAAAGCTTTCCGACCACAGGCTTCTTACTGGCGATCTGGGTGGCCCTCTCAAGCTCTTTGTCTATGCGGCCGGCGGCCGCTAACAACTCTCCGCGCTCCGTCAGCGTGCATTCGAGGGCGTCGGCGATCCTGTCAATCGTCTCGCGCGTCGGCTTTGAATCGAAGCGGTCATTCTCCAGCCGCGAGAAGTAGCTGTAGTCCATTTCAATCGCGCCAGCCACGTCGCGCTGGGTCATGCCTTTAGCGCGCCGTATTCGTTGCAGCGTTTTGCCAAAACTCATTAGAACTCCTCGGAGATGAATCGAAAGATGAGAACAAATGTTGACACTGGGTATCAACATTTGTTAGCGTGTGAGATTGATAGGGCATATCAATGATATAACTTATCAACATCGGGCGCAAATAAATTTTCTTCGGAGCCTTTACTGATGAGCAGATGGACCGGCCTTAGAAAGATTGCCGACGCACGCACTTGGTACACCGACTGTTTCGACCACGAAGGTGCCGCGTGCTACGAACTCGTGCTGGCGGGCCCGCGGGGCGGCTCGCCGCAAGTAGTTTACGTTGGCGAAACAGGTAATGAGCGCGCCCGGCTGTCTTGCTACGCCCGTAACGGGTCACACCTGTCAGAGCTTATCAACTCGCATCTAGCTCATGGGTGGTCACTTTACTACCGAGCGCAGGCCCTCGACTCGAAGGAGGCGGCTAAGAAGATGCAGGACGGCCGGCTGGCCCGCTTTTTCTACCCCTGGAACCAGAGGGGCGTTTAGTAAGAGACGGCACTTAACGACGAGACGGCGCGAGCTTATCCGAATCCCGCGGGGCGGGCAAGCAAAACCTATATGACATCCGTCCTTCCGGCCTGCGTGTAAAACGCGCAGACGTCTGACGTAATTAGAAGCTCTTATCGCTCCGCCCCCGTCAGGGCGCTCTACCACCGCGGCGGGAATGTAGTTGCCACTGAAGGCCGAGACATACAAGCCCGAGTCAACGCTTCATCGAGATGGGCTCGAGGGCCGATTGAGTTGCTGGACTACCCCGAGGAGCAAGAGGAGTACATTTTTAGTTAGACGCGCTTCGACAAAAGAGGAAAACGTGGCGGCGCATGCTGCGGGGTATTAGGCCCACGGAGATGAAGAATGTCTATCGCTGATATGTTTAGCCAATTCGTTACGAATTTAGCGATCAGCAATGCTGAAACAATCAGTTTGCGTTACGGTGAGTTGACTGCAGCACTGAATAAGGAATTCCGCGATACGGAATCAAAGACCGCTAACTCACTGCAAGTCGGATCCTTCGGAAGGAGGACGGGGATCAAGGGCATTTCGGACTTGGATATGCTCTATATCATGCCCAAGTCAAAGTGGGATACCTACAAAGACAACAAACAGCTCAAACTTCTTCAGGATGTGAAGGCAGCCTTATTGAAGCGTTATCCCAAAACTGATATCCGGGTTGATCGACTTGTTGTTACCGTCACGTATACGAACTTCCACGTAGAAGTGCAGCCTGTGTTTAAGCAGGATGATGGCAGTTTTAAGTACCCGGACACAAAGAACGGAGGTGCCTGGAAGATTACCAAACCATATGAGGAAATGGATGCTGTTGCAGAATTGGACGATGCGAAGAACTCAAACCTCCGGCGTCTCTGCAAGATGGCTCGCGCATGGCGGAATAAGCACGGCGTTGGAATGGGTGGCCTCCTTATAGACACTCTCGCTTACAACTTTCTGACGTCGACCAGCGAGTATGATACAAAGAGCTTCCTCTACTACGATTGGATGAGCCGGGACTTCTTCAAGTACCTCTCTGAACTGCCCCAGCAAGACCGCTACTACGCCCCCGGAAGTAATCAACACGTCAAGGTAAAGAAGGCGTTTCAGAGGAGGGCAAAAAAAGCCTACCACCGCTGTCTGGAGGCGATTGAGGCGGAAAAAACCGATGGCGTTAACGATAAGTGGAAGAAGGTATATGGTCGTCCATTTCCTGCTCGCGCAGAGGCGGTGGCAGAACGTGCTGTCGCAAGCAAAGCAATGTCCTGGGACGATACCGAAGAGTTCATCGAAGATCGTTACCCGGTTGATATTCGCTACACGCTCAAGCTTGATTGTGCGGTTAAGCAAAATGGCTTTCGGGAGCATAGTCTAAGAGATATGCTCTCAAAAAAGATTCCTTTGCTCGCGAGGAAAACACTTGAATTTGAGATAGTCGAGATAGATGTGCCTGGGGAGTATTCGATTGAATGGAAGGTTCTTAACAGGGGAGATGAAGCCCATCGGCGTAACAAGATACGAGGGCAGATTGTCCCCGATGGGGGACATCAGAGAAAGACGGAACCAACTGTATTTAAAGGTGACCATATCGTCGAATGTTATGCAATAAAGGATGGCGTGGTGGTCGCTAAGGATCGAATCCATGTGCCGATAAACACAAACAGTTAATGTGATAATCGTGTGGTGCTTGCACGGACGCTAACGCGCACAGGTTATGAAGAAAGGACGGATAAACTTTGG
This sequence comes from Chitinophagaceae bacterium, assembly GCA_040509495.1. Classification (GTDB taxonomy): domain Bacteria; phylum Bacteroidota; class Bacteroidia; order Chitinophagales; family Chitinophagaceae; genus Terrimonas_A. The sequence continues at coordinate 16,845 of JBEVKW010000282.1, forward strand.
AAGCTCATTCCAAAACTGATGACACGCCCGATTCCAGGGCTATCCTCGAAGGGCAGTTGCGCGAGTGCTTTGGGCGAGTCGTTTACACCCATAAAACGCATGAAAAGGCCGCCGATCTCCTTCTCCTGCGGCTTTCAAGAGTCAAACTCTGGCAGATCATTCTCTCGGCAGTAATAACGGGTGGCTTTATTGCCGCCCTCTTTGGCGCAGGTAATGCTGGAGCACTTATCGGTGTGATCGTGTCGACAGCTTTGTTTGCATTGAACACCTATACAAAGAACGATGACTTGGGCGAGCTCGCGGAGAAGCACCGACAAGCAGGCGCTGATTTGTGGCTTATCCGGGAGAAATATCTTTCTCTTATCACTGATCTACGTATGGGTGAAAGGCCCATCGAAGAATTGCAAAAGGGACGGGATCAATTGCTAGAGGACCTCCATTCAGTTTACAAAGGAGCCCCGAGCACTACTTATAAGGCCTACAAAAAGGCCCAGGAAGCCCTTAAACACCTTGAAGACATGACGTTCTCCGATGCGGAGATAGACGCATTTCTTCCGAAGGCACTTAAGAAAGGCTAACAGCTCCGTAGGGTGGAAAAGGTATGAGGTGGAGATGCAGGCTGTAAAGGTCAGCGCATCTGCTATCGCCTGCTTGCCCCCTGCACGCGCGGGGCAGGTACAGCTTATGGCATATTTTTGTAAAGACTCGCTGACGGAGTCCGCCATCAACCACTTACTCAGGTTACCCCTCACCCTGGGATGGTATGACTGTTTAAGACAGAAGGGGTAAGTGCTTATGTCATTGAGCGTGTTTCTTTGCCATGCTTCCGGCGATAAGGCGGCCGTGCGCGAGCTTTACGAAGCATTGCAGCGTGATGGCTATGATCCTTGGTTAGATGAAGAAAATATATTGCCGGGGCAAGATTGGAATTATGAGATTACAAGAGCAGTACGAGATAGTGACGTGGTCTTAGTTTGCCTCTCTGAACATTCTATCGGTAAAACGGGCTACGTACAGAAAGAGATTAAATTTGCGTTGGACGTAGCCGACGAGCAGCCCGAAGGCTCAATCTTTATTATCCCCGTCAAACTCGAAGAGTGCGAAGTGCCCGATAGGCTGAGTCACTGGCATTGGGTCAATTTAGAAGACACAAACGGTTATAGGAGGTTAGTTGCGGCGTTGAACCGCCGCGCGGATGATCTCGGAATAGAGACTGACGATGCAAGTAGTGAGGATGAAAACATTCAGGGGAGCCTATACGATGAGGAGGACACTATAGAGGCCGGTACTAACGTAACATATCCCTGTGAACTGGAGGAGGGCAATAAGATAAATATTGATTTGAGGAGCGACGAATCAGTAGACGTGCTGATAATGGAGGAAAGCAACTACGAACAATCAAATGACGAGGGCGAGGTCTGCAGGGAGTATCTAGATAGGGATCAATTACACGCGTTCTTTACCGCCCCTGACTCTGACACGTACATCGTCATCGTCCGCAACAACTCAGATGATAATGACGCTGAGATAGAATTGAAGATTTCTTACGCGGATTAAATTGATCTCTCTGCAAAAAAAATTACTTCAGGAAAACAGCCCGGATAGAATCCAATGGGACATTACGGTTATGATGTCCCGTCCATAATCTCTCAATTAGGAAGATAGTTTAAGAGCCATCTCCACGAGATCGAGGAGCTTCAACGAGCATCCTACGTATTTCTGTTAACTGAGGCGTCTCCACCGCAGACAAGAGTGACTCTAGGAAGGCCCCGTCCATGTCAATTTCATCTGGAAATCTTTTTATCATTAGTCCCGCAACGATATAAGCCTGCTCCGTGTTTCCGCTTCCAAGATAATCTTGATACTTCGTTTTGAGCACATTATATGCGTCGGAACGGCGAAGGTCTCGGTTTAACTTTTCAAGTGCTTCCGATGATTGCTTGATACGGTAAGAGTAGTAAAGATTTGAGCCAATATACATTGCAAATGCTAATAATATTGTTAGAGCAAGTGTAATGAATGAGCTGGAAGAGGCAGCCACTAGTTTGAAGAAAAATTTACCAGAGTAAATTTCAACTGTTTGGAGAGCACCTAGAATCCCTATGAAAATGGATTCTCCACCAACAAGAGCAACAATAGGTACAAGTAATCGAGTTGCGGCGGATCTCTTGCTTCTTTCAAAGAAATCTTTGGGTTGAAATAGAGTGTCCTTTAGGTGAGAGATTAGTAAATGGATAAACTCGCTCATAGGCAGCCAATATTCTCCAGTAATGGATTAACTTTAGTTAAGACCTACAGCTCAGGTGAAGAAGCTGAATCGCTCTGGTTTTCTTTATCCGGTTTAGTGTCAGCACTCTCATAGGAAAAGGTCTCAAGCAGTTTTTGGGTCTGTAGGGGAATTTCTACATCGGCCTTTTCTGAGGCTACCTTGATGGCTTGAACTCTATTCCTACTGTCTTCTTCTAAGCTTTTAATAAATGCTTTGCGGAGATTGGACAGAGCCGCAACCACAAAAACTAAGATCAATAATGCTGTGATTCCGAAGGAAACAACCAGTGCTATTGCGAAAGTATTGGGATTAGAACGACTATATGGAGAAGTATCAGAACCGGTAGCGCCCGCTTCTAAGTAAGAAGATAAGGAACCAAGAAAGGAACTGCTGGTCAGTAAAATTGCCGCTATAATTCCGGCGGCAACAGCTAGCCGCATATGGGTAATGGCGGAAAAGATTGAATCTCGTTCTCTTTGGAGAAACTCATTTATGTGAGACCAATTCTCACCTTTGTCATATCCGATGTTCATACTTATTACCTCTCCATTAATCAGTCACTCACCCTTGTCCGAAGTGTCTTTTACCTTGATTCAAGTAGGAACGCAATCTTAATTCTTCGTGTAGACGGACGAAGTAAACAATTCAATATGCCACACCGAAGACCCGAGACCATCAAATTTTTAACCTTGGACGAAATCAAAAGTCCTTTCAATGTAATTAAAGCCGGAGCTAACAACGCGACCGCGCCATATCCCTTATAGCCTACTGTTATGGCCTTAGAGCAACTGAGGTGTCTCATGAGTGCCCCCTTTGTAATTACATGGAAGAGTCCTTTTTGTGGAATTGTATCGTGCCTAAAATAACAGTTGATTTTTGCTTTGGATGGCAGTAGAAGGTGCCCATGTTAAAGAAACACCGTAATGCTTTATTAACTATTTTTCGCGAAGCCAACCTGAATCCTGAACTATTTACTCTTGAGACATCTACTTTTGACGGTAGCGAGGAAGTCAAGAGTTTCCTTATGAAAGTTAGAGAAACCAATCTTTATTTCCATGCGTGGACAGTTTTCTCTTCAGATAGCCGTAGTTTTGATTGCGACAATTCAGAATTCAAGATTGTTGACTCGGTCGCAATCTATAAGGAGCCTCTTCGTGGAGGTCTTGGCGCGTGGTTCTCTGACTTTGATCGGGTTGAAAGGAACTTTAAGCGCTGGCTTGACACTGATGTACAGAAATACCTTGCTTATAAAGCAGAGCAAGAAGAAGAACAAAAGCTTCCAGACCTTTGGGCTGAACTAAAATGGGCCTTGGGAGCAAACGAACAAACGCAGATTTGGCAAAACGGCTCATTCTCTTCAGAAGAGCATGCATATATCAGTAACACGCTCAATAAATTTCTGGGCGAGGTTAAGGAATTAAGACTCGTTTCATCAGAACAGCTTGAAAACCTAACGAAGGAAGTAGCACATCTAATCGAGGAGTCTAAACATTTAAGCCGCAAAGACTGGATGGCGGCTGCGGCAAGTGCCATCATTGGATTCATGCTTCAAGCAAGTTTCACGACTGAGAATGCTATACATTTCCTTCAGTTGGCTGGGCGAGCACTTCGGTGGATTATGACCTCACCCATACTGCTTCAGTAAGGTTTCATCAAAACCTTCTATTCTGAATTCTACAAAATAATCGAAGTGTGAAATTAAATAAGACCATATACGCATCATCAACACACATCTTGGACAGCGGCCAGATGAGAAGGGAGGTACAGTTGCGAGTTCTGCGGCATTCAAATAAACGCTTGGTATCACTTCCGGAGGTGGTGGTTATTCGTTCCGTTTGTTGACCCGGCGGCTAACTTTACCGTGCAACTGTCATCGCCGGACTTACCGTGATCAATTGCCTCGCGCGCAGTCGTGACGCAAGGCGCCGGCGGCAGGGCGTTATTACCCGACGCGGGTGATGGAATCGCGGGCCGCGACGATGCCGTTTCTGCATCTTCATCAGCAGGCTCCTTGTCCGATGATTCCACGGGTATGTATTTCTGCAGCTGCTTAGCCCTGAGTGCGGGGAGGCCAAAGCGCAAACCCACAAACCCGGCCCCGAGGTAAAGGAAGGCAATCAGAAAGCCTAGTTTTAGCGTTTGCGGGCTGACTCGTGCGCCGGCGGCGGCGATGTAGACGAAGAAGAAACAGCCTATGACGATCATTAAAATACCAAACAGCCCCGCGAAAGTGCCGAAGACGCCGTTAACTCTGTCGACGCCTTTGACCAGCTTCCCGTCCTGTTCCTTCAGTGAGTCGAAGCCCGTATTAATCTCTCCCCATGTGTCTCTAGAAGTAGATTTCTCATGAAGCAGCACTAGTTGCTGCCGCATCGGTGCCTTTAACTTAAGCCCGGTGATCTCCTGAAAGATGAGACTCATCCTCTCTTCCCGCAGGGCGGCGACCACGTTTTTGTCGCTGTTGTGGGCGCTCGCGAGGCACTCCTCGATAAACTTGATCCTGTCCCGCCGCCTTCTCTCGCCGACCGTCAACAGGTTCGGCTGCCCTCCGGGAAAGGTATACCGGTAGGCGATCAGCCCGCCGAGCATCAAAGGGGCTATGACGAAGGCGAGCCAGTTGAGGGACTCCGGAAGCAGCTTATAAAGTTCAATCGCACTTTTGAAGAGTTCTTCCATGACAACTATTCCCTGTCGCAGCGCGTGAAGCGTGGCTGATGGTGGCGTAAGCTCCGTTCGTCCCGAGGATCGCCCGGCGTTTATTGAGGGGTGCAGACGACCGCCGACGACTGGCCATCAAGAGAGGCGAACTTGCTTGGTATCCTTAACAAGAGCAGTTAAGAGTTTTCGTATAGGGAATACAGATAGCGGTAAGTGAGGTAGGTCGTCAAAAGTGGACGCCATGTGTGACGTTCACGCCGCCCGTTGCTGCCGCGTGAACAGGTGCGTGTAAGCCACTGGCGACAAGTAACCGAGCCGCGCCTGCCGCCGCTGCCGGTTGTAGAA
>JBEVKW010000283.1:0-9124 GCA_040509495.1 Chitinophagaceae bacterium
TCTGGCTGAAAGCTGTCAGGGAAAAAAGAGTGGTGATCAGTAAAAGCATTTTTTTCATTGCGAATTATTTTCAAATATCCTACCAAAACAACGCTCTGGGAAGCACTGCTGAGTGAAATGCGGTTTTTAATCAGTTTTTAACGCCTACATGAACATTCAGTATAAAATCTACGTTCGCGTAAGCTCAGGCAGATGCGACAAACTTAATAAGAGCCACCCGCGCCTGCAATGTTTTCGACCGGATGCCAGGTAGTTTTTATTTCCTGTGTGTCGAAAATGAAGTAGGGCGACTGCCCGGTATCGGAAAGCCAGTCAATCTGATCATAGAAAAATACCCGTTTCAGGTTCAGGGCCGATTTCTCGCGGATCATTTGCTGTGTATCAGAGTTTGATTCACAATAAATGGTTGCATTTACGTCCATGTGGTCAACAAACCAGGTAGCAAGTTCAGCAGGGCTACCGGTAAGGATGTTAACTACACCGCCAGGGAGATCTGAGGTACTGAGGACTTCTGCAAACGTTACGGCACACAAAGGTTTGCTCTCTGAAGCGAGCACAACGCAGGTGTTGCCCCCGGCAATCACCGGCGCGATCACTGAAACCAGTCCAAGCAAGCCACTATCTTGCGGTGCAATAATGGATACCACGCCCGTTGGCTCAGGAACAGAGAAATTGAAATGAGAACTTGCCACAGGATTTACTGCACTGAAAAGTTGCTGGAACTTATCACACCACCCTGCATAGTAAATTAGACGATCTATCGAAAGGGCAACTTCGTTTTCAGCTGCTTCACGTGTTGCATCCTGCTGGGTCAACTCTTCGATGAACTGCGCTTTCCTTCCCTCTAACATTTCAGCCATTCTGTACAGGATCTGGCTGCGGTTAAAGGCTGCCCTGCCTGCCCAACCACCGAATGCCGCACGGGCCGCTACAACAGCGTTTCGAAAGTCTTTCCGTGAACTTAAACAGACATTGGCAAGTTTATCGCCATTACTATTTGCCGGAATATAATAGCGGCCTGATTCCGTTCTTGGGAATTGCCCACCGATATAGATTTTGTATGTTTTCAATACTTCGAGGCGACTCATGGGAGTTAAGTTTAAAAGTTTAATGGTTTAAAAGTTTAATAGTTGTCTTTTAAACGCTGATCCGTTAATTCAGTGACTTTTTATACTTTGTTCCCTTGATAGGGTTTTCACTTAAATACGCAATTAGTTTCTGAATCAATCCACTGATTTTTTGTGCGTGTGTGCTCAGCTAATTAAATTCTTCTGCGGTTAAGTAATTTCTGTCGAGTGCTCTATACAATTGCGACCTTAGTTCAGCGCAAGATGCCTTTGATATATACAGGAACTGCACGACTTCCTTATTACCGTTTCTTTCGAAGCCCTCTGCTATATTGTCCATGATCAACCCCGCAGAACCTTCGATCTGATTAATAAGTCTGTAGTTATTCTTAAACCTCCCCGAATCGATCATCTTCCCAAGAGTACAATTCAACACTCCAGCTTCTTTCCACGAAAAAATATCTTCAAATCGCTCAATCGTTGCCATAACCAACTTTTAAACTTTTAAACAATTAAACTATTAAACTTTACGCCCATCTGCCCAAGAGTACAATTCAACACTTCAGCTTCTTTCCATGAAAAAATATCTTCAAATCGCTCAATCGTTGCCATAACCAACTTTTAAACTTTTAAACAATTAAACTATTAAACTTTTACGCCAACCGCACATAAGGCATCAACCCATGCAGCCCGCCTTCACGACCAAAACCGCTCTCCTTATATCCTCCAAATGGTGATGTTGGATCAAACTTGTTGAATGTATTTGCCCAAACCACTCCAGCTCTCATGCGTTTGGTCATGTTGAAGATCTTCGATCCTTTATCTGTCCAGACGCCGGCACTTAAACCATACGGAGAATTGTTTGCTTTTTCAATCACTTCATCATCTGTTCTGAACGTGAGTACAGACAACACCGGGCCAAAGATCTCTTCCTGTGCAATGCGGTTGCTTTGCGCTACATTGGTGAAGATGGTGGGCCGGCAGAAGAATCCTTTTTTCGGAAGAGCGCAGGAACTTTCATACATTTCCGCACCTTCTTTCTTTCCGATATTTAAATATTTATGGATCGTATCCAATTGTTGTTTGGAATTGATCGCGCCGATGTCTGTGTTCTTATCCATCGGATCTCCGACGATCAGCGTTTCAATCCGATCTTTGAGTTTACGGATCACTTGCTTGGCTACAGATTCCTGTACATACAGTCTTGAACCCGCGCAGCAAACATGCCCCTGGTTGAAGAAGATGCCATTGATCACCCCTTCCACCGCCTGATCAAGTGGTGCATCGTCAAAGATGATGTTTGCCGCTTTTCCACCTAATTCAAGCGTTGCTTTTTTATTGGTGCCAGCGATGGCACGTTGGATCAGCTTGCCTACTTCTGTTGAACCGGTGAATGCGATCTTATCTACACCCGGATGATTAACGATGTTCGCACCTGTGTCACCAGCACCGGTAATAATGTTCACGACACCCGGAGGAAGATCTGCTTCCTGTATGATCTCTGCAAGTTTGAGTGCAGTGAGCGGCGTTGTTTCAGCCGGTTTTAATACAACCGTGTTGCCTGTTGCGAGTGCCGGTGCAATCTTCCATGCTGCCATCAACAAAGGAAAATTCCAGGGAATGATCTGACCTGCCACACCGAGTGGTTGAGCTTTCCTGTTTGGAAATGCGTATTCGAGTTTATCAGCCCATCCTGCATAGTAAAAGAAGTGATTGGCTGCTGTTGGTACATCAAAGTCGCGGCTCTCGCGGATCGGTTTACCTCCATCAAGCGTTTCTATCACCGCAAGTTCACGCGCCTTCTCCTGTATCATACGCGCAATACGGAAGATGTATTTGCCTCGTTCTTTCGCAGGCATATTCTTCCATGTGTCATCATAAGCGTTGCGAGCAGCTTTTACAGCCCTGTCAACATCCGCCTGGTTCGCCAATGCAACCTGACTCAACTTCTCTTCCGTTGCAGGATTAATCGTATCAAAATATTTCCCGGATGATGGCTTCTGCCATTCGCCGTTTATAAAAAGCTCGTATTGTTTATTGATCGTTGCAGCGCTTTTGCTCTCAGGTGCTGGTTCATACTGCCAGGTTGTATCAAACTTCAACTTAACAGTATTGCTTTTTTTCTTGACCGCAGTCTTCTTCTTCGTTGTAGGCATCAGAAGAGGTTTAAAAGTTTAAAAGTTCAATTGTTTAAAAGTTGTATGAGTGAAGGTTTAATAACGTTAAACTATTAACCCCCTAAACTTTTAAACATTAATCTACACTAAAATAATTCGCACTTTGATAGAGCCCTGTATTCTCCTTTACGATCTGCATTAGTACGTCATTGGCAAGACTACTTGCACCGAAGCGGAACCATTCGTTGTTGAGCCAATCATCACCCAGTACTTCTTTTACCATTACAAGATAATGAAGGGCGAGTTTGGATTTTGAAATGCCACCGGCGGGTTTCATTCCGATCATCTTTCCTGTGGCATAATAGAAATCACGGATGGCTTCGAGCATGACGAGTGTTACGGGCATTGTTGCGGCGGGCTGGATCTTACCGGTGGATGTTTTGATGAAGTCGGCACCTGCATGCATAGCGATATCGCTGGCTCGTCTGACCTTATCAAGGCTGCCCAACTCTCCGGTTTCAAGGATCACTTTGAGCCGTGCCTCGCCGCAGGCCTCTTTGATCGCGGCGATTTCATCAAAGACGAAGTTGTATTCACCGGAGTGGAATTTTCCGCGGCTGATCACCATATCGATCTCATCGGCTCCTTCATTCACGGCATATTTTGTATCACGGATCTTTACATCTTTTGGGGCCTGTCCGCTTGGGAAGGCAGTGGCCACAGATGCCACCCTGATCCCGGAGTCTCCCAGTGCTTTTTTCGCCACTTTTACCATTGAAGGATAGACACAGATTGCTGCTACAGTCGGCAGGCCGGGCACCGCGTCATGCGGATGAATAGCTTTATAGCACAATTGTTTCACTTTCCCATCGGTGTCCTTTCCTTCCAGTGTGGTCAGATCGATCATGTTCAGTACCAGCTTCAATCCATTCATTTTGGATTCCTTCTTGATACTGCGTGTGGTGAACCTTGCGGCTCTTTCTTCCACACCCACCTGATCTATCCTGGGGGAGAGCGAAAAATCTGGGATGGTCAGCAAGCTTTTGGCAGTAGCCATATGTGTAAGGTTAAGAGAGTCAAAGGTAATCAAAGTTTCGTTGACCGTTGACCGTTGACCGTTGACCGTTGACCGTTGACCGTTGTTGGAAGCTATCTGCCTAAGGTAGGCCGTTTTTCAGGTCGTTTTTGAAGTAGTTACTGACATCATCATTCTTTTCATTGTATTTCGGACAACGGTCAACGGACAACGATCAACGGTTAATGGACACCGATCACCCTTCATGTTTTTTCCCTCAATTAGACTACATTCGGCTTCCGGTTAAGCGCAAGTATCACAGAGAAAAATCATCTAATCAAAAAACTGAATTGCAATGAGAAAACCCAAATTCCTGTACGAATTGGTTTTTGCGTGGGCTCTTGTTTCCGTAGCACCCAGCCTCTCCGCACAGGAAACCTTTCCTGTCAATGGAGTTGCTGATCCAAGACACGGACATTATGCCTTCACAAATGCCACGATCGTAAAAGATGGTTCGACGACCATCACCAATGCTACCCTTGTTGTTAAAGATGGAAAGATCACTGCAGTAGGCGCAGGATTGAAAGTGCCTGCAGGTGCGGTAGAAGTAAACTGCCAGGGTAAATATCTTTACCCTTCATTCATCGACATTTATGCAGATTATGGCATCCCCGCGGCACAACGTGCAGCTGCAGGTGGTGGCGGTTTCGGTGGGGGTTTTGGTGCCCAGGTGGCTACGCCGGCAAAAGGACCGTTTGGCTGGAACCAGGCGATCAAAGCAGATGCTGATGCAACCAAACAATTTGAAGTGGACGATTCGAAAGCAAAACCACTTCGTGATGCCGGATTCGGAACCGTACTCACACACGTCCGCGATGGTATCGCACGGGGCACCGGTACCGTGGTTACACTGGCAAATGCCAAAGAGAACCTCGTGATCCTGAAAGACAAAGCCTCTGCTCACTATTCTTTCAACAGGGGTACCTCTACACAAAGCTACCCAAGCTCCATGATGGGCACGATCGCATTGCTGCGTCAATCCTATCTTGATGCACAGTGGTATAAATCCCAGCCATCCAGCGAAGGATTCAACCTGTCGCTGAAATCATGGAACGATAACCAGGGAATTCCCCAGATCTTCGAGGCCAATGACAAATGGAACGATGTCCGCGCTGACCGCATCGGCGATGAGTTTGGCGTTCAATACATCATCAAAGGCGGCGGAAACGAATATCAGCGTATCAAGGAAATGAAAGCTACCAACGCTACGTTCATCGTTCCGCTGGAATATCCGCAGGCGCAGGATGTTGAAGATCCTACAGAAGCACGCTTCGTTTCCCTGAACACGATGAAACACTGGGAACTGGCTCCAACAAATGCAGCAGCATTTGAAAAAGCAGGCATTCCGTTTTGCTTAACGACTTCTGACCTCCGCAGTGTAAATACTTTCTGGACAAACCTTCGCAAGGCAATGGATTATGGCCTGACGGAAACAAAGGCGATGGAAGCGCTGACCAAAACACCTGCAACGATTCTCGGTATCTATGACAAAGTAGGTAGCCTGGAAGCGGGTAAGCTTGCGAATTTCCTGGTCACTTCAGGACCGTTGTTCAATGAGAAAACTGTGATCCTGAAAAACTATGTTCAGGGTATTGCCTATGCGATCAAAGATGACGTAAGCGAGATCGCGGGAACTTATAACCTGACTGTTAACACACCTGCCGGCCAGGAGAAATATACGCTTGATGTAAAAACAGCAAGCAATATCTCGATGTATGGTAAAGACACGATGAATGCCCGTTTCACTTTTGATGGTAAACTGGTTAAACTGAGCTATGCTCCACAAACCCGTCGTCAGCGCCCTGCCGGTGCTCCTGAAGGCGGCGCTCCTGCTGGTGGTGGAAGACCTGGTGGCTTCGGTGGTGCCGGTGGCGGTGCCAATGCGGCATTGCCCGCAACAGCTGTTCGCCTGAGCGGTGTGGCAAATGGTACAGAATGGAACGGTACCGGTACGGATTCTTCCGGTGCTGCTTTCAGCTGGACTGCTTCTCTGATCAAAGCAGCAGAGATCAAACCTGATACAGCAACACGCAAACGCGAGGTTCCTGTGCTGGGTAAAGTGGTATTCCCGTTTGAACCATTTGGATGGGAAGAAGACCAGGCTCCTAAACAGGAGACGATCCTCATCAAAAATGCTACAGTATGGACCAATGAAAAAGATGGCGTGCTGCAGAACGCAGACGTATTACTGAAAGGCGGCAAGATCGCCGGTGTAGGTAAAAATCTTTCTGACGCTGGTGCACGTGTAATTGACGGAACAGGCAAACACGTTACGGCTGGTATCATTGACGAACACTCACACATCGCCGCGGCATCAATCAATGAAGGTGGCCAGAGCGTGAGTGCAGAAGTTCGTATCGCGGATAACCTGAACCCTGATGATATCAATATCTATCGCCAGTTGAGCGGTGGTGTTACCAGCTCACATATCCTGCATGGATCTGCGAATGTGATCGGTGGTCAGACCCAATTGATCAAACTCCGCTGGGGAGCAAATGACGACGGTCTGAAATTCAAGAACTGGGACGGTCAGATCAAATTTGCATTGGGCGAAAACGTAAAACGCTCCAGCTCTACACAAGGCAATACCCGCTACCCGGATACACGTATGGGTGTTGAACAAGTGCTGGTTGACGCCTTTACCCGTGCAAAAGACTACCAGAAAGCATGGAAAGACTATGATGCAAATAAGGGTAAGAAAGGATTTACCGGTGCTGCGCCACGTCGCGACCTTGAACTGGACGCATTGGTGGAGATCCTGAATAATAAGCGTTTTATTACTTGTCACTCTTATGTACAGAGCGAGATCATGGGATCTATCGAGGTGGCAAACAGAATGGGTTATAAATACAACACATTCACACACATCCTCGAAGGGTATAAAGTAGCCGACAAGATGAAAGAACATGGTTCTAACGCTTCTACCTTCTCTGACTGGTGGGCTTACAAAATGGAAGTGGAAGATGCGATCCCTTACAATGCTGCCATCATGCACAATGTTGGTTTGAATGTGGCGATCAATTCTGATGATGCTGAAATGGCGCGCCGCCTGAACCAGGAAGCTGCCAAGATCGTAAAGTATGGTGGCGTATCTGAGGAAGAGGCGCTGAAAATGGTCACCCTGAACCCTGCGAAAATGCTGCACGTGGATGACCGCGTAGGTAGCCTGAAAGTGGGTAAAGACGGTGATATCGTTGTTTGGAGCGATCATCCACTGAGCATCTATGCAAAATCATTGTATACGATCGTTGACGGTACTGTATTCTTCGACCGCGCAAAAGACGCAGATTTACAAAAACTGGTTGACGTTGAAAGAAACCGTTTGATCCGCAAAATGAACGGAGAAAAAAGAGGTGGTGCTGCAGTGATCCCTGCACAACCAAGCTACCAGCTGATGTTCACCTGCAGCGATCATGGTCACAGCCACGGTCTGCTTGTTGTGGATGCAGAAGAAGGAGACGTTTTAACTAATGAATAAAACAACTGAAATGAGAATATTATTCTTCGTCCTGTCAATTGGTTTGTTTGCCTCTGTTGCGAACAGCCAGTCAAACGTTCTGCCGGCAAAGCCGCAGACCGCGCCGATCTATATCAAGAATGCCACGATCCACGTTGGGAATGGCAAAGTGATAGAGAATGGCACTATCAAAATTGTAGAAGGTAAGATCGCTGAAGTAGGGGCCGATGTAGCAGTTCCTGCCGGTGCGAATGTTACCGATGCAAAAGGCAAACACGTTTACCCTGGTCTGGTACTGGCTTCCAGTAATCTTGGCCTGGTGGAGATCTCTTCAGTCCGCGCCTCTTCCGATGTGCGTGAAATGGGAGATATGAACCCAAGCGTGCGTTCCATCGTAGCTTATAACACTGATTCAAAAGTGATCAACACACTCCGTTCAAACGGTGTGTTGATGGCGAATATCGTTCCGCAGGGAAGCCTGCTGGCAGGTTCTTCATCTGTGGTACAATTAGATGCCTGGAACTGGAAAGATGCATCCTACGCAACTGACGAAGGCATGCATCTCTATATGCCGATGATGATGGCTCGTCCTCGTTTTGGCCGTGGCGGCGGTGGTGGTGGCGGCCGGATGGGCGGTGGCCCTGATGGCAACACTGATCCCGTAAAAGCAGATCTTCAAAAAGTGGAAGAAGTGAAGAGCTTCTTCCGTGAAGCAAAAGCCTACAATGCCGCTACTACGCATGATGAGACCAACCTGAAACTGGAAGCAGTGAAAAACCTGTTTACCAAAAAGCAAAAGCTTTATGTGCATGCGAGCACTGTTCGCCAAATGCTTGTTGCGATCGACTTCATCAAAGAGTTTGGCTTCGAAGTAGTGATCGTTGGTGGAAGCGAAAGCTACCAGATCGCCGATCTGCTGAAACAGCACAATGTTTCTGTGATCCTGCAACAGCCACATAGCCTGCCTACCGGCGAGGATGATGATGTTGATCAGCCTTACAAAACCGCCGCTGCTTTACAAAAAGCAGGAGTTCTCTTCGCGATCTCTGACGATGACAGCCAGACCCGTGGCCGTAACCTCGCATTCAATGCTGGTACTGCTGCAGCTTATGGTCTTGGTAAAGAAGAAGCCCTGGCTGCCATTACCCTCAATGCCGCAAAAATGCTCGGCGTTGGTGATAAAACCGGCAGCATCGAAGTAGGAAAAGACGCTAACATCGTGATCAGCGAAGGCGATATCCTGGATATGAAGAGCAGCAACGTAACTGATGCATTCATCCAGGGACGTAAAATCGATCTGAGCGATAAGCAAAAACAGCTGAACGACAGATACAATCAGAAATACAACCTGAAGAAACCATTCTAAGGGAGTTGTTAATTTAAAAGTTTAAAGGTTTAATAGTTTAAA
>JBEVKW010000284.1:0-10539 GCA_040509495.1 Chitinophagaceae bacterium
TAGCATTGATCTTCCCCTCCACCCAAACACGGTTATAACGCTGGTTGTTTTCGCTGAATACGAGGATCTCTTTGGAGAAAAACCCTGATTTGTAAGACGGATCGAAAGTGATCGTCAGGCCCGCTCTCTCGCCTGGCTTTACAGGTCCCTTATGGGCTGAATTGACCAGGCAACCACAACCCGTATTCACCTCTCCCATTTCCACCGCCTGGTTACCGGTATTCTTGAAATAGAACGTGTGCGTCACCTTACCATCCTTCTCGTTGATCGTTCCAAAATTGAATACGCGCTCTTCAAATACCAATGACTGCGAAGGTTCCTGCGCCAGCGCAATCACAGCGGCAAACAAAAGAGAAATGGTGGCAGCGTATTTTGTCATAGAAACAATTTTAAAAAATAGGAGAAGTAAAAAGTCAAAAGTAAAAAGTAAAACTGAAGTACGCCGGACAAGACTGGTCTCCTGCTCTGGGGTGTTTGATTATACTTTTTACTTTTGACTTTTTACTTTTTAATTAATTCCCATACACATCCAGCTCCGTCAACCTCGTATTCTGTGTATTGGTTGAAGTTGAATAGCTGAGGCGAAGGCGTAAATATCTGGCCTGGATTGCCCTGTAGAACAGAACATAATTATACGGCGTTGCAAATGTCAGGTTAGCTCGCAACGGAGATCCGACAAGATCGTAGTTGATACCGTCCAGGCTTGTATAAACCTCTACCTGCGTTGGAATTTGTGTGGCGGTAGTGGTAGTATACAAACGTATACCGGTAACTGCACGGGTGCTCAACATATCTATATCTACCTGGCCGGGAGTGGTACCCCATCTTGTAAAGGTGGTAGTGAGACCGTCGGTCACGCTTCCGCTCATTGCGGGTGCTGGTGTGAAACCAACATTCCATCCGGTGCGGTTTTGCAGGGTTCCTGTAATTTCTGCTGCCGTCGCAAGAAACCTGATCTGGCGCAGTTCTGTACTTAGTACGACGTACACGGTCTGGATCGCTGCGTTGGAAGTGATCTTGCCAACGGAACCGTTAGAAACGGTCGTCAGTTTGATCGGTGCCATATACGCTTTCTCCGTCAACGTTTTCAGGTTTGCCGGATCAACGGCAATGGTCAGAGAGTCAACCGAAGTGGTTGCGCCTTGTGCAATGCGTGCTGTAAGCGATTGTGTGTTCAGGATCCCGGCCGGCAACTCTTTATATTCAGTATTGTTGGCTGAATTGTAAGAAGCCACCAGCGAATTATCCAGCTGGGCGGAGATCGTTACATCCTGGCTGACGGGCTTTGTTGCGAAAACAGGGAGCTTAATACTTGCGGGTAAGGTGGACGAAAGATTGGTCCATCCGTTACCATCCGGGATATTCACCACGATATAACTGGCAGAATTGACCGGCATATTACCAAGGCTTTCGCTGTTGGTGAAAAAGACTGTATCAGGATCACCTTTCACATCAAAAGATTCATCTTTATTACAGGAAAGAAATGACGCCACAGCCACACATCCGATAAAATATTTTAACGTAGACATATTTGTGTTTTGATGGAGTTAATGATTATTGGCTGCACTTGTTCAGGTTATCGTTGGTCCAGGTTACGAAGGCTGATTTATCTGCCAGGGTAAGATTGTCATTACCCCTGTCATTCGGATCCCAGTAAACTTTCGACCAGTCCATATCATACTTTGCGCCTTCTTTAGAAGAGTTGCGGAAGACATGACCCGAACCTTCGTTCAATTTCCAGTAAGCGAGCAATCCTTCTGCATTCGGGTCAGCACCGCAGAGGTTCAGTTTGATCTCGCTCGCAGTAAGTGCGCGGCTCCAAACACGGCATTCTGCAATACGACCATTTACATATTGCCTGGTATCATATCCGCCCCAAACCTGTCCAAACTGCATCCTGGAAAACTCCAGTACAGTAGAACCGGAAACTTCAGCAGCTTTATTGCCATCAATATACACAGTCAGTTTTGCCCCATCATAAGAAAGAGAGATAGTGTACCACTGGTTCGCATTGAAATTATACGCAAATGCGCTACCCAATGCACCGGTCAGCTGAAGTGAATTATTGGGATTACCCAACTCTCCGTAACGCAAGCCGAATGAGGTACGCTCCCATTGGTTCGTCCATGATACCAGTGACTGGATCGGCTGAGGATTAGAATTACCATCACCACCGCGGAATGCATAGATGAGGTTTTTGATCTCCAGCGTAAAGTTCGCCAGACGCGCAGGGTTGGCCGGATCAAATAAAAACGCACCATTAAAGCGACCTCTTGTACCGGGAGCACCGGTTGTTGGCCCTGCGTCATTGTTCATAGATACAGCGGAAAAACTTACGATCCTGGCGATACGCAGGAAGATCGTACGGGAAGATTCCAGTACACTGGCGTCACCGCCGGTGGTCTGCGTGATCGTCAGCGGGATCAGGTAAGATCTGCCATCAACGAGCGGAGAAGTGGAGATCACTTTCACGCTCACCGGCGTGGAAGTGGAAGAACCTGCCCTGATCACCGCGTCAAGGTTGGTGATCTCGATCGCCGCTGAAGGGGCCGCATAATACGTAGTATTATGCTCCTGATTGTAACGGTCAACCGCAGCATCATCTACAGAGAATTTGATCTGTACATCTTCCACCGCACGGTGTGTGGCGGCAGCGGTGACTGTAAACTCCGAAGGAGTATTCTCTACCGAGAACTTTACGATCGGGCTCACTTCTGTGCCCGCGATCAGAATAACAGGATCACCGAATTCAGCCTTATTACAACTCAGCGTAAACAACGCGAGTGATAATCCGATATAAGTTATTAAATTTTTTGTCATGACTTTGTTTTTTGATGGCATCAACGTGCAGCCGGGTTAGCAATCTGAATAGCGCGTCTTACATTGTAATACGGTACACCGGTCTTGGAATAATAATCACGGTCGAAATAGAACGCACCAAATCCTGCTTTTTTACCTTGCGTAGGATTCCAGCGGGCCATGCCTTCCAGTGAATACATACGTGTTCCGTCTGAAGACAGCAGGTTCCCGTTTGCTTCAGTGAACGGAGTTCCGCCGTTTTCAGAGAAGTCGCCAAAATTTTCCGTCACGATAAATTTGGAAGGAGGCACATTGGCCTGTACCGCATTGTAATAATTCTGCAGGTTGGCTGCAGTCTGAATGCCACCCGTTCCCTGTGAGTATGCCTGCCTGATAAAGTAATCCGCGTATTCGCCGGTACCCGGAGGAGGAACAAGTGAATAGAAGTCGATGATGAACAACTTTCCTGTACTTCCTTTTGGTCCGAAGAATTTACCGACGTACTGTACGAGCTTCACAAAATTCGTGTTGGGGTTATTCAACCAGTCACCACTTGGTGGCTCCCAGTCGATATCCAACCCGTCAAGATCATTATCCAGTACCTGGTCAACGAGATACTGGCCATACTTTTCGATACCTGCATCATTTCTGTTCTCAGGAAGATTTGGATCGAAGATGGTTCCGTCTTTCAGGGTGATCACTGAACGGAAGTTTACGATGGTTGGCGCAACGAATCTCGTTCCTTTTGTTTTTTGTACATACTTCATATCAGCGTATGCAATAGGCGCATAAGATGGAGAAGCGGTGTCATTGCTTGGAATACCCATCCACAGGGATACGATATCCATGCTGTCAGGGATACCAATTATTCTTTCACCCCATGAGGCAGGATCTTTATAACCGGTAGAGCCTGCGATCGGCGCGTAGGCAGCGAACCAGCCAAAACAGATATTGTGATTGGTTTTCTTATACGCGCGAAGATTGGCATGATACTGCTCATCGTACGTATATGGCTTTTGTATTTCAAGCGCTTCTTCTTTGACACATCCTACCGCCAGCAGCAATACACTGCAAAGCGTGAAGAATGGAATCAGTTTTATTCTATTAGTCATAATAAAAGTATTTCGGTTTATTATTTTTTATCCCACCAGAGTTTAACGCCACCGCCATCAGGACCGCCAAGTGCTGTCAGGCCTGACTGAACACCCGGACGGTTGTTATTGTATTCAGATTGCGGATACGTGATCCGGCGGATCTGTGTAGCGGTGTTGATCGTTCCGTTGCTGTTATTGGACACAACCGGGAATAGTTTCGGATAACCGGTGCGGCGGAATTCAGCCCAGCCTTCTGGTCCGTCAGGAAACATCGCCAGCCATTTCTGGGTAATGATCCTTTCAAGATTTGTCTCGAAAGCGGCAGCTGCATCCCATGCGATGGTAACTGTACTTGGAGCTGGTGCATTGTTTCCGGATTGGCCGCTGTTATCAGCAAAAGCAGCAGGTACAGAAGTGGTGTTCGCGAGATAAGCAGGAGCTGATCCGGCTACGCCATTCTCTGTAAATGAAGCGGTAATACCCTGGTTATAGAATTGTTCAGCCGTTCCACCCATTGCCCATCCGCGCAAAGCACCTTCTGCACGCAGGAAGAAGGATTCAGCAGCCGTCATCCATACGATCTGTGAGGTACTGTTGTTGATGTTCAGGTTGGAAATCGCCGGTCCGCTGTAAGGAGTCCAGTTGGTTGTAACGATCCCCTGGCGAACGCCATGAAAGTTACCATCATCCGCACGGGTGAAATATGAAGTGCGCCTGGGATCTTCATAGCCGTTCATGTAAGCATCCATCGAAGCACTCATGCGTACTTCGCCGGCGTTGAAGGTATAAGCGATCTCATACAGCGGATGGAAATAAACCAGGTTAGGTGAATGGATCAGTGCCGCTCTTTCGTCCTGCGTTGAGATGAATCCAAGCGGATTCGCCGCAGATTTTTCTGCTTCTGTTCTTGCCAGTGCTGCATTTGCATATACCACGCGCAGTGCGAGACGTAAACGAAGTGTGTTGGCGAATTTTACCCATTTGGTGACATTACCTCCATAGATATTATCATAAGAGCGCATTACCGTAGAGGAAGGATTGCCTTGCGCATAAGTGGTCAGCACATCGATCGCGCCATCCAGTTCCTGGAAGAAACGGGCATACACATCCTGCAAAGGATCATACGTTGCCTGCAGTGTGCCATTACCGAAGTTGAGATAAGGGATCGGACCATATGCATCTGCCACGCGGTGCATAGCCTGCACTTTCACGATCGTTGCCAGTGCGGCAACTTCCGGCAGGCCCTGCTGTGAGGAAATGGTATTGATCGATTGCCATGCCGGCATCACCGATGCAAAACCAGAAACGAAGGTTCTTTCGATCCAACCGGGGATCAGATAGTAAGAACCGTTATGCACACCACCATACCATGTACCTGTTGGCGCTACATAACCAGAATAAACATCGCTGGTCAGGCCCTGCGCAACCTGGTAATCACTCGAGAGGTTGATGCCATCCCTGAATAGAACCACGTTACGCTGCATCTGCGAGAAGAAAGCGCCTGTCTTAAGGTTGTCAGTCGCCATCATATCCTCGGTTGCTTCATGCTGGTTGGTATTAAGCTCGTCGAAATTCTTCGTACAGGCTGAACCAACGACCAGTAGCAGCGCGCCTACCGGTGTGAAGTATTTCCAAAATTTTGTTTTACCTGTTATCATATAGAATCAAGTGTCTTGGGTGATCAGAAATTTAATTTGAACGAGAAGCCAAGAGAACGAAGACTTGGCATCATGAAATAGTCAATACCCTGGAAATAAGTCTGGGTATTGGAAGTCAACTCAGGATCGAACGGTGCCCTGTTATACAACATGAACAGGTTACGACCGATCAGTGACACATTCATCTTCTTTATCACGTTGGTGAATCTTTTCACCGGGATGTCATACCCGAGTGATAATTCAGCCAGTCTTACGTTCGTTGCGCTATATGTGTACATTGAAGCGATACCGCCGGATGCACCAGCACCAACTACCTGGTAGTATTCTCTTGCAGGAACCGGACGGCCATTCACGATCGCACCACCATTATCCCTTGCTTCTGCCGTTGCTTCAGATACACCAAACGCATCCATGATCGCCTGTGTGTTGGACACAACGATACCACCAACTCTTGCTGTGAAGAGAAAGCTCAGACCGATGCCTTTCCAGTTAAGATTATTACCCCAGCCAAGATTATATTTTGGATTGTTACTTCCCGCATAGATGAATTTGTTTGGCTCAGCCACAATAGTCTGTGAACCCGGATCAACATAGATCGCTCCATGCTCATCCACACGAAGTGTATTCACATAAATATCGCCCATAGAACCGCCTTCTTTCAGGGTCATGCGATAACTACCTGTTCCTGCCATTTCAAGCTCACGCAGTGTAACTGTTTCCTTAGTGATCGGGTTCACCCAACCTGGCAGCAACTCAACGATCTTATTCCTGTTCAATGAATAGGTGGCATAAGAGCTAACATTCAGGTCGCCAAACTTGCGGTTATAACGCGCACTCACCTCGATCCCTTTATTATCAACACGGCCTGCGTTCACGGTCACACTGGTGTAGCCGGAAGCAGCAGAAAGTGTTGGTTCAAAGAACTGGTTGTAAGTACGGGATGTGTACACCGTCGCATCGATATTCAATGCGCCTTTGAACAGTGAAGCATTCAGGCCGAGTTCGATGGACTTTGTCAGCTCCGGCTTCAGATTTGGATTTGGCATCCTTGTTTGCGTAACAGGGAAACCTCCTGCAAGCGGATAAGTCGGTATGGTCAGCAAATGCGTCGGCTCATTACCCACTTCTGAATAAGAACCACGCAGTTTCAGATATGATAAGATATCAGATTTGATCGGCAACAGATCTGTCATTACACCAGAGAGACCTACTGACGAATAGAAGAACGACTGGCTAATAGATTCTGCCAATGTAGAAGCAAAGTCATTTCTTCCTGTAACATCAAGGAATACGCTGTTCCTGAAAGCGAGTTGTGCGCTTCCGAAAACAGATTGCTTTTGTCTGCTGTAACCGGTCTGAGAGATATCGGTACCGGTAGTGCTGATATTTGCATATGTATAAAGATTGGGAACGCCCTGCAGTCTTCCGCCGTACATGTACTGGTTTGCACGGATGTCTTCAATAGAACCACCGATGTTTGCAGTAAGTACGTAATCGCTGCTCAATGTTCTGTTGATGTTCACAAGGGCGTCCGCATAGATCTGACGGTTATCGATCGTGTTGAGTGAGTAGTATCCTCTTTCAGAGGCGAACAACTGGTTGGTAGAGGCTGCAAATTTGCGCTCCGCTTTTTCGTTGTTCTTATCCATTTTCACCCGGCCTGTCAGGTTGATCCAGCTGTTCAGCTGATACTTCAGCGCAGCGGTGGTCATGTAGCGCTCCTTCTTATTCTGGAAGAGGTCGCGCTCCGTCACCCAGTACGGGTTCTGCATCATCAGACCGTTATCGCCGTAAGGCCAGAACTGCGTCATCAGGTTACGTGACGGATCATATCTTTCAAACGCTTTTACTTTATTGAAATCTTCTCCGGGAGGGAAGAGATAAACAGCTACAAGCGGGTTGAAGTACTGTCCCTGGGAGATCATATTCTGCTCGTCAACGATCCCGGCCATAAAGCCCAGATCGAGTGTCATTTTTCCATCGAGGAAGCTAGACGTATTTCGTGCCGTGAAGTTGTAACGATTGAAATCATTGTTAGGAATGATCCCACGCGCGTTCACATTACCCAGCGAAACATAGGTCTGGTTCTTATCGGTACCGGTAGAAAGTGTTACCGAATTGGTGACGTTCAACCCATTCTGGAAATAATCCTTCGGCTGATAGGACGATGGCGTTGTCAGTTTTTCACCCCAGCTGTAATAGCTGCCGGTTTCAGACTGGCCATACGTGTTCTGGAATTTCGGCAGCATCAGCGGATTGGAGAACATCGTTGAGTTAGAAGCTGAAACTTCCGTTTTGTTCTTTGCGCCTTTTTTGGTGTTGATCACGATCACACCATTTGCAGCAGCGCTGCCATAAAGTGCAGCCGCAGACGGACCACTCAATACAGTAAGGCTTTCGATATCTTCAGGATTGATGTTAGATACGAAATCGCCTGTTTGCCCGGCTCCGGAGAAGATGTCTTCTGCCTGGCCGCGAACGTTGTTCGCCATCGGGATACCATCGATCACATACAGGGCATTGTTATTACCAGTAATCGATTTTGCACCACGCATTACCACGCGGGATGAACTACCGGCGCCCGCAGATGAACTGTTGATCGTTGCACCAGCAACTTTACCCACAAGGCTGTTGACGAAGTTGGCATCTTTCACTCTGTTGAGCTCATCGCCTTTTACTTCCTGCACGTTGTAGGTAAGTGCTTTTGATTTCCTGGTGATACCAAGCGCGGTAACAACCACCTGCTCCATTTCGTTTACCGCTTTTTCAAGGGTAACATCGATGGTGGTGCGGTTATTCACCGGCACTTCAAGATTGGTGAAGCCCACATAGCTGAATACGAGCACCTGTGTTCCTTCAGCAGAAACGGAGTAACGACCGGATGCATCGGTGATCGCTGACTGGTTGGTTCCTTTGATGGAAACCGTTGCACCTTCCAGCGGAGTACCATCTGAAGACGTAACCGTACCAGTGATCGCGAGTTTCGGGATCTCCACAACAGTCAGCTCTGTTCTGTCCGCTGCGCGGGATACCGGCTTTTCTTTAATAAAGATGGTTTTGCTTTCGATCTCATAGCCCAGGGGTTGATTCCTGAAAGTGAGATCGAGAAATTCGGTCAAAGGCATTCCTGAGGCAGACACGGTAACGGGTCTGGATTCCTTCAGCAATTCTTTGTTGGCAAAAATGGAATAGCCGGTTTGTTTTTCAACGGCTGTAAAGATTTTGGCAAGCGTTACATTCTTGCCAGAGAAGGTAATGGTTTGTCCAAAACCTTCCGCCCGGGCATGCAGCATGCCCAATGCAAGAAAGACAATCGTAAGTTTCATAACTATCAGCGTTTTGGTGAGAACCCTTCGCGGCCACCGGGGTTTCCAGGCTGAATGCGCAGGCCTTTTTTCGGAAACCAGCAACTCGGCAGTGCGCCGGCTAGAATGAGCAGTTTTCTGCATAAATTCGCATTGGTTTAAAGTTGAATGTTTGATTTTCCTCGAACGTTTAAAGTGAACTCCCGAGTGATCGGGTAGCCACCGGGATGGCAGTCCTGGTGGCTTTTTTTATTGAAAAGATTTAGAGTTGAGCATTGTTAGTTTAAAAGTTTTAATGTTTAAGGTTTAAATGTTTACCTGTTCAATTCATACGGGAATAACTTTTAAACTTTTAAACCATTAAACTTTTAAACTTTCACTTACCTACGGCAACACCAGCAGCTTTCTCCCCTCGAGCTTGAAACGGACCTTGCTTAGTTCGAGCCCGCGCAGAACGGATTTGAGCGAAAGGTCGCGGCCCATTTTTCCGACGAATTCGATCTTTGGAACGCCCTGTTCGTATACCACGTCG
Source organism: Chitinophagaceae bacterium (assembly GCA_040509495.1). Lineage (GTDB taxonomy): Bacteria > Bacteroidota > Bacteroidia > Chitinophagales > Chitinophagaceae > Terrimonas_A. Next base: position 9,389 of record JBEVKW010000284.1, read on the forward strand.
ATATCATACCATCTTTCAAGCTGGTGCATGACTTCTTCGAGTGTTGCATCTTCAAAGTTGAATGAGCCGTTCTTCCAGGCCATTACTTTGTCGATGTTCACGGATTCCGCAATGCGCACTGTATTGTCTGAATTGCGGGAGATCTTGGCCTGCTGACCAGGCCTGATGGTCGCCTGGTTGCTTTTTCCTGATACCTGGACAGACCCTTCGAGCAGGGTTGTCCTGATCTCCTCCTCGTTTGTATACGCGTTAATATTAAAGTGGGTGCCCAGTACTCTTACAGATGTTTCGTCATTCACTTTTACGATAAAGGGGGCAGTTGGGTTTTTCGCCACTTCGAAATAAGCTTCACCATCGATCTCGACACGTCTTTCGTTCGCGGCAAAGGCTGTTGGATAACGAAGTGAGGAAGCAGCATTCAGCCAGACTTTTGTCTGATCAGGTAAAACGATCTGGAAGAAACGCCCTTTCGGCGTGGAGATAGTATTGTAATAAGAAGCCGTCGGGCTGTCTGATACATTATCGTAGATCAGCTGACCATCCGCAAGTTTCACTTCCGCTCCTTCTGTAGAAGTAATGATCCCGTTACCCAGGCTGTCCAGCAGGATCTTGCGGCCATCGGCCAGCGTCAGCACAGCGCCTTCATGGCCGGGAGCTATATCTGTTGAAGCGATAGTGGCTGGAGCCGGCGTTTGTATCTTATCAGCAGACCGGGGAAGAAATTGGTAGATCGAGAAACCAACGATGCCGATCAGCATTGCGGCAGCAGCATAACGAAACCACGGGCGGGGAACAATTTTGGAGCGGAAACCACGTCTCGCATTGCCTTCCTGAATGATCAGTGGCAGGCGGGCCTGGAGCCGTTGCCGGATCTCCGGGGAAACCTCCTGTAACGGAGCGGATTGTTGAAAGGCACTTAAAATAGAATCTGAGACTTCGCCCTTATTCTCCTCATGCTGAAGCCATTTTAAGAGATCCTCCGTTTCTTGAGCAGATAGCTTGCCTTCGAGCAGCCGAGCGAATAATTCGTCGTAATGCTTTTTGTCCACGCAGTTAGTTTTATTAGAACAGGAACGGAGGAGCAAACCAAATGGGGGGATCGGGAGAGAAAAAAATTTGCCGGCAGGGGGGAGTATCGAAGAGAGTATCGC
>JBEVKW010000285.1:0-13474 GCA_040509495.1 Chitinophagaceae bacterium
AACTCAACACTTTTGATCTTCGGGTTGTTCATGGCCATTTTAACAAGCTTGTTGATGATGGTATCGTATGCTACCGTCTTTTTTGAGCCGGCAGTATCTACCTGAGACCATACGTTCATCCCTGATACTAAAAAAACAAAACAAAGCAGTAGTTTATTCATACGTTAGGTTTGAGGATTATCTTTTACTGTGTTACTAAGTCGAATTATCATAGCTATAAGTGAATACACAAGAAAGGCTCCCGGTAAGGTCCCGATTGCACCTTGTGCATAGTGCGCAATTACATAACTAAAAATACAAATAACAGCAGCCAAAAGCAAATGCCTGGCTTCGGGATCTTTCGACCGGTAGTATGCTCTTATTCCCTGCTGTAAGACGATGAAAAAGGTAATGCATTGCAGAATCAGACCAATCCAGCCATATTCAAGAGCCATCCGCAAAAAGCCGCTATCAGTTTGAAATCCCTTTAATGGATGCGAAAACGAGTTTCCCAATTCCAGTTCTCCTGGCGCACCGCCAGTTGTTCCCAAACCGCCACCAATGGGATGAGAATGCATGTATGGCTGAATTCTATGACGGTTTACGTCCCTGACATTAAAAGAAGCATCCTGCGAAAATTCGAAAGTAGATCTGATCCTGTTCAGCGTAGCATTATTATAGATCGGCGCAAATAACAACATGAGGAAGCTAACAAGCGAAACCACCGCAAAAATAAGTGTCTTTCTATTGGACAAAGTCATCATTATATACAAACCTATTCCAGCCAGAAATGCAAAATATGCTGTTCTTGTACCAGAATAACTCATCGCCAGCACCATACATAACATGGCTGTTATAAGCCTGTATTTCTTTGCTCCAAGATTTTTCCACGACAAAAAAAGCGACAAACAAAGCAGGGAAGTTCCTGACATCATAATACCGAACGAAGTAGGATCAGGCAGAAACGAGAATTTCCGGTAATTACCGTTATCTAATGAAAGCAGTCCTTCAATGAGTGGGTCAGAGGTGATATAAGCAAGTTCATACGCCGGATATCCAAACCATTCCTGATAACAGGCATACAATGCCGCAATAAGTGCAAACAAAAACCAGAACTTAAGAAATGATATCATCTGTTTCTTAGTAGCCAGAATTTCAATTGCGGCAAAGAACATCAATTGAAGACAAATAAATCTGCGCAAAATCACCAACGTTGAAGCGATCGGGCCACCATTGGGATTAAAAATTTCAATGATCGAATAGGCAATGATCGCTGTAAAAGCAATACATATCGGGTGATTATAATTGGAAAAGAAATTCTCGCGCTTTTTTCGTTTTTGAATGACCACACCAACAAACGTAAGAAGACACAAAGCATCAATATACACTCCGACTGGGAGATCAAATCGCAGCAGACGTTTGAGATCTGCAAAAAAGAAAGCAATAACAATAGTAAAGTACAAACCAAATGCCGGGTAGGCTGCGGCAAGAATTGTACAGATTAGTCCTAAAGAACCTATTATGAGCAAGTACGCCACCTTGCCTTCACTTGCTGCAACGGTATAGGCAATACCTAATGACAGAAGTGGTAATAATATCCCAAGTAGGGTTAAGTTATTATTCCGGTTAAGTTTTATCGCCTTTAACAAGCTCATTTTCTATAGGAACACAATTTTGACAAAAATAAAAATTATCACACATGCAACAAATGCTACAACAAGAGTTTCAAGCACTCCATCATATTGCCTCTCACCTTGCTGTTTCTTTAAAGGTCTTTTCATGCCTGTTTTCTTTTGGGATATAAGCGGACTACTGTAAACAACTCCTTGTAAAAATGGAATGTATATACAAAGACATTTGAAACATTTATCCCGAATTTTTTCTTCAGCAAATATTGGCTGAAAAGAAAAGACATAAAATAAGTTGTTGCCGTACCGATGGCTGCTCCGATCAATCCAAACAGATAAATACCGACAATATTATTAACAATATTTACCAGGAATGAAAAAAGCATAACGCGGAAGTTCACGTGCGGCAGGCCAGTCGCATCCATGATCATCCCAAATTGTTTTAAAAATGGGAGCGTAAATCCAAAGAATGCCGTTACACGCAGTATTGGCACCGCAACAACAAAGCCCGGACCTGCAAGTACCTGTAAAATAAAAGCAGGGAATATCAACACAAATAATAATGCAGGTAACGAAAATACCAATATCGCTCCCACACTTTTTTCGTACAGGGTTTTTACCGATGCGGAATCCGCCGCATTATATTTAGCGGCACGCGGAAACATTATATCGGCGATCACTTGTGATGGCAGATCAATCAGGTTGCTGATCCGCAAACAGGCATTATAAAGGCCAGACACTGCGGCACCAAAATAAGTAAATGTCATAAAATTATCCGTACTGCGAAAAAGAAGTGAACTGATATTTGTGCCAAACACATACTTACCAAAATTAAGCAATCTGGGAAACCAACTCCGGAGATGATGAAAGTCCCACGCGATGTATCGCTTTGCAAACCACATTCCAACTAATGTACCTGCAATAAATGCTCCCAGATACATCACCGACAACATCCACAGTTCCAGATGAAAACCGGCAACATAGCAGATAGAAACCAGTATCATGAACAGACCCTGTCTCACACAATACATAAAGCAAATTCCTCTGAAATCCAGTTTGGCATTCAATAACATTTCCATACTGGAAAAAAAAGAACTGACCAGTATGATCACTGCATACCATCGTAACAACTCAGCAAGTTCAGGTGTAACTGACCAGAAAGACAAAAGGTATGAGGCAATAACAAATAGAAGTCCCATTGCAGCACTTATAAAAAAACTTAGCGCAAGTGCCGCTCCCTGAATGCTTGGCTTTTGCTCATCCGGCGACTGGTGCATGAACCGGATAAAAGCATTCCGTGTAATAGCTGTTCTTGAAGTCTCAGCAATTGAAGAGATCACCATGAACAGCCCCCATACGCCGTAACCTGCTGGTCCAAGCATCCGGGCCAGTAACATGAAAGAAAGTATGCCGATCAGCAAAGTTGCCACCTTCTGAACAGCTGTATAAAAACCGGACTGGATCAGACCACCATATCGCTTCAGCGGATTCATGCGTTTGATTGAGGTTTAAGCGTAAATAACTTCCGGAACCCAATTTGTTTGAACATATTGTACATAATAATGGGAACCAATACCCCACAAGCCCATGAAAAAAGCAGGATTATCCAGTTATTCAATTGAATACCGGAATGCAATAGCAAACTTCTGGAAGCAGAAATGAGATAAATGTGCAGTACGTAGATATACAAAGAATGTTTGCCGAGGTATGCAAGCCACCCCATTCGTGGTATCCGGGCAACGATCGCTGATATAATGTAAAAAAAATAACACCCAACCAGAATGATCACAAAAAAGAGAAAAAGATAAGTGTTTTCCATTTCCTTATGAGTAAACCAAAAATATTGTCCAACCAAAAAAGCAGGAGCAAGCCAAAAAAGATTTCTGGGATGGAGATAACGCACACTATATTCTTTATTCAGCAGGTATTTGGATACCCGTGTACCAATAAACAAGAAGGGGTAAAAGTAAAATAGATCTGTAATAATGCTGTAAGGTTTCAGCACCTGAAGAGTTGATAGAAAATGTAAAACCAGCGCAAGAAACAAATGAAGCCAGTCATTCTTCAGTCTTCCCCAAAGAAACACAAATAGCATGCTCGTATTGAAGAGCGCCAGAAGGTACCACAACTGAGCAATCGCTCTTGGTTGAATAAGCACCAGTGAAATATCCCCAAAACCATGTTTCTCATTCGAATAATCCGAGAAGAAAGCCTGCAACAGGATCGTAAAAGTAGCCCACAGGAGATAAGGGTATAAAAGGGTAGATGCCTTATCTTTAACCACACTAATTACAGGATGCTTTCTCAGAGACGCTGTGAGAAAGATACCTGATAATACAAAGAAAACAGGCATTCTGAAATTGAACACCACTTCCTGCAAGTTGTACATTAAAGATGAAACTTCCAGGCCAGACCTTGTAAGTCCCACCACGGCGTGCCGATAAACCACCAGTAGGATGGCCATCCCCCTGGCATAATCCACCCAGGAAAGCCTTTCTTTATGTGCTTTGGTTTGCATGTAAGGTTCAGGATTAGGAAAAGCTGCGATTAGTTCGCAAGGTTTGGATCCTGTACTTTATTCAGGATAGCTCCAAAGAACTTGTCGTTGTCTTTCAGGAACGTCACAGAATCCTGGTCTGCTTCGGAAATTGCTTTTTCTGCTGAGAAAATGATGATCACTTTTTCAGCATATTCCATTAATTCCTTGGTATCTGTAAACCCGTTAAGGGGAGCTCCTTCCATAAAGATGAAATCATACTCCTCTTTCAGATAATCCAGGTATTTAAGCAAATGGTTCTTAGGAAGGATCTCGGTTGGCGTATAATCACCTCCTTCGCACCCGATAATGTCAACTCCGGGGATGGGTGTTGGCGAAATCATCTGTGCAGCGCGGGCTATACTGAAACTACCTTCGTTCAACTGAAATTTCTCCAATGTCGGCTGCGCCTGGATGGCTACAGTAAGGTCATTATTACAGAAATTAGTGTCGATGATCAGTACTTTCTTTTTTCCCAGACTAAGACTGTATGCCAATGCCTGGATCAGTGAAGTTTTTCCCTGCTGTGGTTCAGTACTGGTGAACAGAAATACTTTTTTCCTGCTGGCTTCTATTTCATAACGAAGTTTACGGAGTAACTCCCGGAATGTATTATCGCGTTCAGAGCTATTAAAATCAGTAATTCTCTTGAGAATATTTGAATCTCCAAACTTCACAAAGTTCACTATGCCCAGCAGCGGCATATCAACCTGACGATGAAAGTTAGATGGTGTACGGATTGATTTATCAAAGAATGCAAGTGCAAGGATCGCCAGACTGGAAATAAAAAAAGCAGCAACACCTGATAGAATCATTGTCACCATTCGCTTGGAAGCTTCAGGACGAAGTGCCGGCTCGCCGATCAGTGTCTGTTTAAAACCAGTTTGGGACGATTCATTAAGGTTTGACGCCAGGTTCAAACGATTGCTGGCCTCGGTATATTCTTTTGAAGCGATTTCGATCTCTTTATCCAGCTGACCTATATCAGCACCTATCGCAGCTTTACCTGATAAGCCTGACCGAAGCATATTGATCTGCCCTTGCAGAGAAGCGATCTTTTGGTTTGACGCGCGAAGCAATGCTTCTGCATCAATTTTACGCTGGATCAGTTCATCAATGGAAATGCGGGATAAATCCTGGGGGTTGGCTTTATTCTTGTCGCCTGCTAATTCGAGGGCAGACATATCCTTAAGTAACACATTCAGCCGGTTCCGCATTTCCACATCGGTTCCACCATTTTTCAGGTACTCCGCATAAAGCGTATTGTATTGCGCGCGTAAGCGGACGTATTCATTATTATTGGTAATGCTTGAGCCGGATGCAGGCGATGTTCCCCCTCCTTTTGCTCTTTCCGTAGCGATCAACTGATCCAACTGTTGAACACGGTAAGCATAGTTTTGCTGCTGCCCTCTCTCATTTACTAATTCGCTTTCAAACGAACCGATCTGCGAAAGATTGGTCTGGCGCTCCATTGTAGGGTCTACAACGCCTTTGTTAACCATAAATGCGTTCTTGGTAGCAATTTTCTCGTCCAGCAAAGCTTTCTTCAGTCTTACCAGCGAGTCAAGCGAAGTAATAGACCTGCCGGTGCGGTCAAACCTATCCAGGCCATAAAACCTCTTGAATTCGTCACAAAGTTTATTAACCACAAATGCGGACATGAACTGGTTCTCAGACGTATAAACGATATTGATATAATCGGTGCGCTGATAACGTGCAGCCTGTAGATTTGCGGCTATATCAGATACGTCATATTTATATAGCTGAATATACTTCAGCAATTTCTTTTCGTCCGGATTTTGCGGACTGAGCATTTCGATAGAATCGATCTTATTCCGAAGGATTTTTGAAGCCTTTACCGGGTCTACCTGTTTGAATTCAGGTGTTTCTTTTTGCTTTTTGTTCAATTTGGTGAACGGCTCATCCGATTCGAGGTCATGCAGCATGAGATTGTAGGATACCAGGCTGCGAACCCGGGGAGAAGTCATGTTCTCGATAGCATTGTTGAATTTTACATCAATCTGCTGCGGATTGAATCTTCCATCCTCCTCAATTTTGATCTGATCGGCCTGGGTAAAGCCGGTAGATAACTGGGCTGTGGATTTAAACTTTGACTTATAGCCAATAGTCAGGACAAAGGCGGCGATCAGAGCGATAAGTACGGATGCGGCGATGACCCATTTGCCGCGAAGAAGTGCTCTGAACAGATAGGCGAATTCCATTCGTTTTCTTAGTTGTTATTTTTAGAAAGAATGGGACTGGCTATCGCCGGTCCCATTCAATAATAGATCAGAAAGTCTGGTTTCTATAAAAAGCTAGCTCATCAATATTTTACAACTTTAGTTGTACGAGATTTCTCGTCTACGCCAATCACTTGTAAAATATAAGTGCCCTTCGCTGCAATTTTACCGTTGAGGTCTAATTGCTGTCTCCAAACACCTTTTGCTGCGTTATTGAATTCCTTACGATAAACGATTTTTCCACTGAAATCGTACAAAACTACAGCAAATTTAGCAACATCCTGCTTCAGATGCAATTGAAGTGTCAAATCGTTAACAAAAGGATTCGGGAATGCTTTAATCAGCGTAGCATCCTCAATTTCAATATTTTGTATTCTCGATGCTTCTGTTGTAGCGGCTGTAGTCGCTGTAGCACCAACCGTAGCAGCCTCCGCATCGCCATTTGAACGTGCAACCAACGTAGTTGGAGTTTCAGGCGTAACATTTGGAACCGCTTCGAGAGAAACACTATTAAGGAAGCCATAACCAACTGTAGAATAAACAGTTACAAGTATCTCTCCATTTTCATCCGGAGTGATATTGTTGATCTTAACGGTGTTATTATAGTTATTGGTTGAGCTCAGTGCCACGGTCTGATTACCGATCTTGTACACCGTGTTGTTTGTTGGTGCATAAGAAGACCCTGCATAGAAGATCACGTTATAAGCCGTTGCGTGATTCAGACTGCTGAATTTGAATCGAGCTGTATCTGCAAAATCAAGGAAATAGAAATTGCTCATCACCTTGTCAGGTACTGCACCGGAATTATTTCCGGTAGTGAGGCCCAGCGCATTGTTGAATCCACTGAAGTTCTCAACAATGTTGAAGTTGATACCCGTTTGCTGATCAAGTGAATTGATAAGGTTCGGCAGTGTAAATCCTGTTGAAAGCAGGGTGTTGGTATTGTTCCAACCGCCCGACTGTGCATTAGCTGCTGCGTCGTTCAGGTTTACATTCACTATATAAGATACTGTTGAGGCACTGGCGATATTGCTGAATTCTGTGAATTCTCCACCACCTTTCGCTGTACGGATCTTGTAGTAATAAACTGTACCACCTGTAAGACCGGTATTCGTGTAAGTTGTAGCACTCAGTGCCAGGTCAGCAATTTTTGTATAAGTACCGCTGTAAGAAGAACTTCTCCAGAGTTCATATCCTGTACCTGCACTTCCGGCATTAGTCCAGTCGATCTTGATACGGTCAACAGATACGCCAGTGGCTGTTACATTCGTCGGAGGCAATGCTACCGCGAGGAATGGATAAGACTGGATCTCAAGAGCTCCGATATAGAAGTTAGAAGAACTTCCAACTTTGGTTACTACGATCTCGATCTGGCCGCTGGCATTCGGGGAGATATCTGTCAGTTTCACAAAACCGGCAGTGTTGTTATCAACGTTCAGGTCTCCTGATTTTCCACCAGCTGTATAGCGGGTGATCAGTGATCCTGTACTTGCGCGGCTTGCAGAGAAGATAAGGTTGTATTTCTTATTAGTAGGCAGATTGCTCAGCGTGATACGTCTTCCGCCAGCAGTTGCATCATAATAAGTTGTTCTCATGATATCATCCGGATAAACTCCACTGTTGTTACCTGTAATAGTACCGCTAGGAGATGCACCCGCCCATCCGTCAGTCAGGGTGATGTTCATTCCCGTTGAACCATTATCCTTATCCTTCAGGTTTGTGATCGCTACACCAGCACCTGGGGCACTGTTGAAGTTATTCCATCCGGTTACAGGGTAAGTCTGATTGAAGTTCACATAAGTATAAGTGAGGCTTGCATCAACAACATTAATATTAAAGGTTCTGCTGCTGCTTGCACCGGCATTGTCAGTAGCTGTCAGGGTTGCGCTGAATGCACCGGCAGCTGTACCAGGCTGGATCGAGATCACGCCAGTACCGTTTCCGTTATCAGAAAGTGTTACCCACGACGGAGCACCGGTCAGGCTCAACGCGATTACATCACCTGGATCATCAGTAGAAACCACATTTACATTACGTATTTCACCAGTGTTCATATTCACATCGCTGATCGCTGTGATCAGCGGGCTTGTGTTTGGTGTTGTTACAGATACTGTATCGCTGAATGGAGAGTTACCATAGCTGTTGATCGCGCGAACTGCATAGTAGAAAGTTTTATTTCCGGTTACAGTTGCATCATCATAAGTGGTAGCGTTGGCATTATTACCAGCAGGATTCAGTAATGTATAAGTACCCGTGCGAGTATTTGATCTGTACACCTGGTAAGCTGTTTCGTTGTAAGCAGCGTCTACCCATGTAAGACGGGCATTACCGCTGACAAATGAACCGGCCAGGTTACGTGGTTTTGCTGGTGCAGTACCATCATCATATACAGATTCGATCACTACAGAGTTGATATATCCGAATGTAGCTCCTGAAGCTTTCGCCACAGTAAAGGTGATCGTACCGTCAGCTGCAGGAGAAACGTTATTGATGCTTACGGTGTTCAGGTAGTTGTTAGCTGCATCGAGTGTGACGCTTTGAGCGCCGATAGAGTAAACCGTTGCCACACTGCCTGAAGGGTTAAACCTGCTACCAAGGAATGTAAAGCTGTACTTGCCACCCGGAGTCAGACCTGCCACTTTAACATTCTGCGTAACGGTGTTGGTATAGTAAGAACTTCTCAATACGTTGTCAGGATAAACACCAGAATTATTACCTGTATTGGCACCATTGGTGTTTGAGCCCTGCCATGTATTCATCAGTTGCAGGCTTACAGATGTAGTTGCCCCTGCGTCATTTTTGAGGTTGCTGAAGAGATCTCCCGCAGCCGGATTTTTCGCAGTGTTGTTCCATGGATCACCAGCCAGGATTGCACTTGTGGTGAAGTTCACATAGATTTTATAGTTAGGATTCACATCATTTACAGTGATAGTAAATGATTTGGTATCAAATGCACCTCTTCCGTCATCTATTTTGGCTGTTACAGTATAAGTGCCATTATCAGCATATCCGGGAGCAAGGCTGATCTGTGCAGTGCCGGTACCAGTTGTTACCGTTGCAAATGCTGGTAGACCAGTGAATGACCATGTAAGTACATCCGCTGCGTTCTGATCTGTAGCGGCCAGGTTAACGTTAGCTGTTTGTTTCTCGTTCAGCGTTACGTTATTGATTGCAGCTACGACCGGAGAATAGTTATCACTTACAACGAGGTTGAATGAAACTGCGTGACTTCCGCCAAACGCATCCGCTGCTGTGATAGTGATAGGGAATGTACCCTGATCTGTCACAGTTGGATTGTTGAAGTTGATCACACCATTATTCGTGCCCGGAGTTTGTGTAAAGGAAGCAAATCCTGCAGGTAAACCACTTGCGCTGAGGGTGAGCGTTCCACCGTCTGCATCAGCGGCTGATATATTCACCGCAAGAGATGTTCCATAGCGCATAGATTGGTTGCTGATGCCAGCAAGTACAGGGATACGGTTAACCGTGATAGCACTGTCTTCATTACTGTATGAAGAAGGGCTGCCATCATTTACCGCACGCACCTTGTAGTAATAGATGCTGTTCGCGCCAAGTGCAGAATCATTGAACGAAGTTGTATTAGCTGGCAATGTTGTGTATAAAACATAGCTGCTGTTTGTGCCAATAGACCTGTATACTTCGAACTGGTTCTCGTTTGCAGAATTGTCCTGCCATGTAAGTCCAACAGTTGAAGAAGTTGTTCCAGAAGCTACAAGCAGAGATGGAGCAAGCGGACCACCAGGAAGATCCAGCGTTGTTGCGTTCGGGATTGCGTCTCCCAGTACACTGGAAGGGATAATTTGTTTACCGATTCCACTGCCAGAAGGGCCTTCATAACGAACTTCCAGGAATTCACCACCACCCTGCTCAAAGAACGTAACATAGATATCATGGTAACCAGCCGTCAGGTTGATCGTTCCACCTCTTTCTGTCGGTCCCTGCAGGTAATCATTATGTACAACTTTATGAGCGTCGTCGAACCCATCGATATAGAGGTTAGAACCGTCATCTGACGTAGTAAAGAACGAATACGCTCCAGCTACCGGCAGATAGATCTTGCCACTGTATTTGAATACAAACTGATCGCCACGATTTTGCTCACCGAGAACAAAGTTTGGAACACGTCCGGTTTTAACAGGGATCAGAGGAGTGAAATCAGGCAGGCTGTTCACACCAATTTCATAATATTCATATTTCACACCAGGGCCATCCACGTTGAACGCAGATTCGCCATATTGGCCGATCGCTTTGATCTTATAATAATAAGTAGTACTTGCAGTAAGTGCTGTGTCGGTATAAGATGTTGCGTTTGCCGCTGCACGTCCAATCAGTGCAAAATCACCAGATGGATTAGTACCGCGCCATATTTCAAAACCGGTTTCATTAGTGGAATTGTCAGTCCATGTGAGTCCGATCTGTTTGTGCGATATAGCCGTTGCAACGAGGTTGGTTATTTTAGCCGGAGCTACACCGTTAACAGCAGGAATATCTGTAAACGCACTATTCGGAATAGTTACGAAGCTTCCTCCAGACTGAGGCGTTCTCCAGGACACGATCATTTGCTCACCACCTCCCTGCTCATAGAATGCCATAGAGATTGGGTATACACCTGCCGCAAGGTTCATTTCTACTGATTCACGATCCTGTCCGCCATGCAAACCATCATTGTTTACGGTAGGAGCGCCGGCGAATGTATATGGAGTAGAAGAACCATTTAAAGCACCCAGCCACAAACGGCTACCATCATCCGAGTTTGTACGGAATGTATAGAGACCGCTTACCGGGATTGTGATATAACCTTCCCACAGGAATGCAAAGTTGTCATTCTGGGTCCTTGGAACAAGTGCCACATTTGGCATATTGCCTGTAATAACTGGCTCTATTGTATTGAAGTCAGGAAGGTTGTTCCAGGTACCTGTGAACGTGTAGTATTTATAGTTCAACCCATTCATGATAGGCTGTCCTGTAGCCTGGTTGCTGGCGCCAGAAATATTACCGGCAAGGTCTTTCGCTTTTACAACGAAATTATAAGTCTGGTTATAGATCAGGTTGTAAACCGTAAATGTTGTTTGTGTAGTTGTATAAGACATTACACCATTCACGTACACTTCATACCGCGTTACACCAACGTCGTCAGTAGAAGGATTCCAGGCAAGCGCCACAGATGTTTTGGTGGTACCTGTAACACGCAGGTTAGCCGGAACTGTTGGAGCAAGTTCATCACGCTGAGTCAGCGCGTTTACAGGACCAACGCCTGCAGAAGCTGCGCTGTTGTTAATTGATCTGATACGATAATAATAAGTATTGTTTGCATCCAGACCATTATTGGTATATGTGGAGGCGTTAGCGGCAGTTAATGCGATCAGTTGGTAAGGACCGGCCGCATTCTTCGCTCTGTAGATCTCATAGTTGGTCTCATTGAACGCCGGAGCCGGATTATCAATCCAGTCAAGGCGGATAGAAGTTTTTGACAGTGTAGTTGCCGCAAATGCTGTGGGAGGCTCAGGTTTATTCGCAGCGTTCGCATCAATAACTTTGACAGCTGTAGAGAAATCACTTGAACAACCATATTGCTCCATCACTTTCACAGTGTAATCACCGGCGCTTGTCGCCGCAAACGTACGGTTGGTACCGAGTACCGTCGGGTTACCAACACGTTGCCACTGATAAGTAGCATATCCTGCCGGAACTTCCAACGGAACACTGGTGCTTCCATCAAGTGACGGGATAACGCGGCTCATCATACCTGTTACTGTGATGGGAGGAGGCACGGTAGCAGATTTGAGTTTGATTTCCACCGGAATCGGTGACCAATCAGACCATGTTGACCCACGGAGAATACGACATGAATAGACACCAAGATCCGTTGCCGTGATCTCGTTGCCATTCTGACCGCTAAGAAGAACACCATTTCTTCTCCATTCATAGCTGGTGAAACCTGGCGTAACTCCAATCACCTGGTTGATCGTCTCACCGGGGCAATATTCAAAACGACCATTTAAAGGCCATGGGTTTGTCTTATTTGCCTTACTGATGTAAGACATGAAAGTGGGCTGCGTCCAGGCACTATACCAGCAACCATGTCCCTCGTTAGGGAACAGGGTGTAGTTCATATCAGCACCGGCATTTTTATACGCATTTACAACGCTTTCAGTAGTGAAAGGTGTAGGGCCATCATCTAAACCTCCCTGAAAGGTCCAGATCGGGGTATATTTAAGATTAGGGATTGAACCATTAGTGGTTGGCACGTTAACTGGCGCACTGATAGGGAGAACAGCGGCCACGAAATTAGGATAAGTGCGTGCTACCTGCCATGTTGCAGATCCACCACCCGATAAACCGTCAACTATCACACGGTCAATGTCTGCTTTTGCCTGTGGTACGAGATAGTTCTCAACGATCTCTTTAATAACGCCAAATTGCCAGGGGCTCCACTCGCCACTGGTATTTGAAGACTGCGCATATAAAAGGAATCCGTCAAAAGATCCGTTATCCACTGCATTCATAAACAACTCACCGCCATGATAAAGTTGGTAGTCGTTGTCATAAATAGATCCTCTTTCCCCGATACCATGAAAGAAGATAAACACTGGATATTTCTTCCCGTCAGCAACACCGTGTTGGTAAGACTTGGGGAACTTGACGCGGAAAGACAAATTCTTGTAGAAATATGCCTTATAGGAGTCGGTATTAAAACCAACACGCTTTGTCCGCACCCACTTAGCCATCTGTCCGCTTGGCGGCATAGCTGGAGGGTTGGCCGGATCGTAGGTCACAATCGGATCAGCAGGGTTCAGTATCCCTGACTGTGCGTTGATTACCGTCGGGTAACCCACTAAAAACAAGCAAAAGATGCTCAAAAGTGTAACTAACCGTCTCATAATGATAGTTATAGTTGACAAAATGGTAGCGATATATCTATGGAGATTCACAAGCACAAAATTGCCTGTAAAACATGCATATTCTACTTTAGAAATGAACCAGGAAATTGGAAAGTGGAATTCCGTTGGATAGATAGAGAACCGTGGGTTCTGATAGGAATGGAGATGTCAAAATCTTCTAGGTAAGGG
>JBEVKW010000286.1:0-24898 GCA_040509495.1 Chitinophagaceae bacterium
AAACCGAAAACAATTAACCCCTAGTTTTTGAAATAGCCAATTGAATTCGTATTTGTTGAAGTTTCTTTTACTAGTTTACAAGTACAAAGCCATTACGTATGAAGATTCATTTTTTTCTCCCTGGGATTATGATCCCTGGTTAAGGCTTTGTTTCTTTTCAACGCGGTGCTAGCGTTATTGCCTCTCACCTGACTGTAATTTTCACTTAGTCTTTTGGCACAAGTTCAGACAACTGCAGATCAAGCGCCTGTGCAATGGCAACCAGTGTTGTTAATGTAGGATCTCCTTTACCACTTTCCAGTGTCCAGACCTGGCTATAAGCTATATCTGCCGCATAGGCAAACTCACGGGTCGACAATCCCCGCTCTTCACGCAACTGTTTTAATTTCCGGCCAAATGCATTCAACATTTTCTGGTCCTTACTGTTTCTTGGCATCATAGTAAGATCATTCATTTAAAAAAAATAAGTGACCTGATTTATCAAGTCTTTGTAAAAAATCGTTAGATTAGTAGAAGAATATTTGCAGCAACGATCTTTCTTCGACTATACACTGTTAAGCACGACTTTCCCCTTCTTATTTTTAGTTGATCAGTAGGCTGATAGCATTGTTGTTGAATTCATCAATTATATTATTTCATTTGCGGCTTGCCGCTTAAAATAGTTATTATGAGAACATCAGCGCTCGCGGTTATTAATCCCCGCTATTTTCTTAACAGGCTTGCACTGGAGCATTCTGCGGATTGTCTGTCTCTTGAGCCCAGGAAGATCATCCGGGAGTTATTTATTAAAACGCCTTTGCCGGTTATGCAGGAAATGTTTGAAGAGTTTTGCGAAGCAGCTGTCGCACCCGCCTTTTACTGGAAAGGCCGGGATCCTGAACTGCTGTTGAAGTTCAGCGAAGAAATAGAAAAGCTTATCGAATCATGCTACCTGTTGTATCGCGATAAGCGATGCCGTGATGAGGCCGGTTATGATGTAGTGATCAAACCGTTTTTTACATCGCATTCACTGGCTGATTGGAAACGGATCCTGCGCGACTGGACGCAGGCTGCGTTATCTGTCAACAGCGTTGCGGAAACGGGAAATCCACAGGAAATGATCCCTTTCGTTACACGTATGGAAGAGTTAATGAGATCGATGGAAGAGTTTTCCCAACAGGAAGTAATGCGGTAATAGAGATGTTTTGTTCGCCGGCCAGCGAAGAGAATCTTTGTAAGCCGGCGAACAAACCGTTCCCGGAAAACATCTTAGATCACTACCCTATTTAACTTTGTAACGGTACCTCCGCCTCTGTTCTTCACACCACCGATGCCGGAAGATTTCATCTTCAAACTTTTTTCTGCATTTACTTCAGCGCCACCAACGCCATTGTTGTCAATGTGCATTGTTTGTACAACAAATTTTGCGGCCTCGAGGCTACCTACAGATTTGTTTTTGATCACAGCATTATCGGCTTTGCCTTCAAGTTCCAGGTTTCCCACACTTTTATTCTCCAGTTCAATAGAACGTGCGGCCAGCTTTAATTCCACATTACCCACGCTCGCATTGTGCATTTTCAGATCATCGAAATTCAGAGTTCCTGTAGTGGTAATATTTCCAACCGTTTTGAGATCTATGGAATTCAGTTGTTTGAAGGTGATATACACCGTCATCTTCTTATTCGTTTTGATGCTCTTGTGTTTCTTCATGGTTACTGTCAGACCGTTCCCATTCTGTTCCACCAGTACAAGTTCCTGCAGATTATCTTCTGCTTCGATTTTCACGGCTTCTGCACTTCCCTGGGCAAGTACCACGTTGAATACGCCACCTACGGTGAGCTGACTGAACGATGTCACCGGAACTTCTCTCGTGATCAGATTTCCACTTCCTACATATTTCTCCTTTTCATCGCTCTGCGCATTAATAGTTGCCGGCAGGATCATCGCGATTGCGGCGAGCATGGCTAACATCTTTCTCATACTAATAATAATTTAATTGTTTATGATTACTGGTTTATGGACGAAAACCTTCGTATTACGAAGATGCGTTTCTTTTTGTTACAGCATTTTCCAAATAATTATGAAAGGCTTTTAAACCCGCTGAATGGAAATTCACGTAGGTTTTGACTGTTTTTTGATCGTAACTGTTCACTTTTGTATACCGGGATAAATAGTCGCCCGGTATAACAATTATGACGCTTGATTTTACCGGCCTCACTGCAGCCGAAAAACAATATTTCCTTCAGCATGCGATCGCGCCGAGGCCAATTTGCCTGGCTTCGACCATTGATAAGGATGGCGGGGTGAACCTTAGTCCATTCAGCTTCTTTAACCTCTTTTCTTCCAATCCTCCGGTGGTTGTATTCTCACCCGCGCGCCGTGTTCGTGATAATACCACCAAACACACGCTTGAGAACATTCTCGAAGTGCCGGAGGTCGTGATCAATATTGTTACGTTCGATATGGTGCAGCAGGTTTCACTCGCCAGTTGTGAGTATCCTAAAGGCGTAGATGAATTTTCCAAAGCGGGCTTTACTGCCGAACCTGCTTCGCTCGTCAAACCACCCATGGTCAGGGAGAGCCCGATCAAAATGGAATGCCGCGTGTTGGAGGTCAAATCACTGGGAACAGAAGGCGGGGCGGGCAACCTCGTGATCGCGGAGGTGATCCGGATGCATATCGCCGATGAGCTCCTGGATGAGAACGGTAAAATGGACCAGCGTAAGATCAACCATGTGGCAAGGCTTGGCGGCGACTGGTACTGCGCCGTGAATGAAGCCAACCTCTTCCAGGTGGAAAAACCTAATACGAAACTGGGCATCGGTCTGGATAGCTTGCCCGTATCCATCCGTAACAGTACTATCCTCACGGGAAATAACCTGGGTCAGCTCGCCAATGTGCATGAGATGCCCATGGTGGATGCTGCATA
The DNA here is from genome assembly GCA_040509495.1 of Chitinophagaceae bacterium. Classification (GTDB taxonomy): domain Bacteria; phylum Bacteroidota; class Bacteroidia; order Chitinophagales; family Chitinophagaceae; genus Terrimonas_A. The sequence goes on from JBEVKW010000286.1 coordinate 2,909, forward strand.
CGAAGACAATCATCTCCGACAGATCGTTCAGTATTACAGCCTCAACCCGGATGATATGGAGAAGGAATTGCATCTGCATGCAAAAAAACTCCTCGATTCCGGATCGGTGAGGGAAGCATGGCAGGTTCTTTTAGCGGGCGTTTGACCAGGTTGCAGATAGTTCCTCAAAATGATCAACAGCCCGCCGGACCGGGGTGAGCCTGAATGGACCTTCAAAATAAAAGGCTGCCCATGGGCAGCCTCTATGTGGAGTAGGGATTAAAAACGGGTGGATTTATTTCTTTACGCTGCCGAACACTTTCTGCAGTAGCGCAGAAGCCTGGCCCATCGGGTTGGCGCGGATATTTGCCTCTTCTTTTGCGACCTGGTCAAATAAAGCATCAACGGCTTTTCCAACTACAAAAGAAGTGAGGTCCGGATCTACTTTCTTGAGTGTGGTCGGGAACTTGTTATACGTTGTAACAATGTCGCCGTAGTATTTTGTGGCATCTACTTTATCCAGTGAGGTCTGAACCGAAGGCGTAAATGCGGTAACCAGTTTTTGTGTGGTCTTTTGTTTGAAATATTCGGTAGCGCCGTTCTTCGGGCCGGTCAGGATCTTTAATGCGTCTGTAACGGTCATTTCTTTGATGGCATCAATGAAAATTGGTTTTGCGAAGGCTACTGCATCTTCCGCACCGCGGTTGATAGCGAGAACTGCTTTATCTACCTGTGCGCCCATACCGGCGGAGCGCAATGTTTTTTCGATCTTCTGGGCATCTGGCGGAAGTAATACCTTATAGATTTCGCTGCCGAAAAAGCCGTCTGTTTTATTCAGATTAAGAACGGCGTTTGCTACGCCCTGTGTCAGCGCCTCTTTAATACCCTGGCCCGCCTCATCTTCGGAAACACCGGAAGACCCGCCTTTATTCAGGATTTTAGGAAGTTTTATTTGAGCGTCAACGGTAGCAGGCAGAATGGCTGCACCAAGAAGAAGAGCGACGAAATAGGTTTTCATCAGATGTTTTTAATGTTTAAAATAGGATTGGGCTGTCATTCAGCGGCCTGAACACGTGTTCAGCACGAACAACGCCCCAAGTTAACCGCCAATCCGTTAATATCCAATAGTCAGACTGTGAATTGACGATAGTTTCATCAAATCCGCTGCATGGGAGGGAAGAATACCCGGGTTGAAAGTCGTTCCGGGCAGTTGGATGGCCATCGTTCCCGAACATCGGCCATCGAACCATCGCATTCCCTACCTTTGCACCCAATTTTTCACTATATGAGCACTCAACATTTGTCTGAACAGGAACAACTCCGCAGGGAGAAACTGGCCGAATTGATCATGATGGGCATTGAGCCCTACCCGGCCCCGCTTTACCCGGTCAACAGTACTTCTGTATATATAAAAGAAAACTTCAAGGAAGAAACGAAGGAGCAGTTCAGGGAAGTGTGCCTGGCTGGCCGGATCATGAGTGTCCGTGACATGGGAAAAGCCAATTTTGCCGTGATCCAGGATGGTGCCGGCAGAATTCAGCTATATATACGCCGTGATGATATCTGCCCGGGTGAAGACAAAAGCCTGTATGATATTGTCTGGAAAAAACTGCTTGACATTGGCGACATCATCGGTATCCGTGGCTATGCGTTTGTTACGAAAACCGGTGAGACCTCCGTTCATGTAACGGAACTGACTTTACTGAGCAAATCATTGCGCCCGCTGCCGATCGTGAAAGAAGCAGAGGGACAGACGTTTGATGCCGTGACGGACCCCGAATTCAGATACAGGCAGCGCTATGCTGATCTGATCATCAACCCGTCCGTAAAGGAAACATTTGTAAAAAGAACAAAGCTGATCAATTCGATCCGCGAGTTTTTGAATAATCATAATGCGCTTGAAGTGGATACGCCCGTCCTGCAGGCGATACCTGGCGGAGCTGCTGCCCGTCCGTTCATTACGCATCATAATGCGCTTGATATCCCTTTCTATCTCCGGATCGCAAATGAGCTTTACCTCAAAAGGCTGATCGTGGGAGGCTTCGACTGGGTGTATGAATTCAGCCGCAATTTCCGTAATGAAGGAATGGACCGCACACACAATCCGGAATTTACGGTGCTCGAATTCTATGTGGCTTATAAAGATTATTTCTGGATGATGGAAACCACCGAACAACTGCTTGAAAAAGCAGCGCGGGATGTTTGCGGAACCACAGAGATCGTTGTTGGAGGCAAAGATATTTCCTTCAAAGCTCCATTTAAACGGATCAGCATTTACGATGCGATCAAAGAACATACCGGCCACGATGTAAGCCGGATGAGCGAAGATCAGTTACGCGCTGTTTGCCGTGAGCTGCACATCCAGGTCGACAATACAATGGGTAAAGGAAAACTGATCGATGAGATCTTCGGAAACAAATGCGAAGAGCATTATGTACAACCTACCTTCATCATCGACTACCCTGTTGAAATGAGTCCCCTCACCAAAAAACATCGGGATAAACAAGGTCTTGTAGAAAGATTTGAGCTGATGGTAAACGGTAAAGAAATTGCAAATGCTTATACCGAGTTGAATGATCCGATCGACCAGCGTGAGCGTTTCGAAGAACAGGTACGCCTGCTGGAAAGAGGAGATAGTGAAGCAATGTTCATCGATAACGATTTCCTCCGCGCACTCGAATATGGTATGCCGCCTACATCCGGTATCGGTTTTGGTATCGACCGTCTCTGCATGCTACTGACGAACCAGGCTTCTATCCAGGATGTACTGTTCTTCCCGCAAATGAGACCTGAGCAGACTCAGGATGGCTCTCCGAAAGAGGAAGAGACGAGATAGGGAAAGTAAAAATTCAAAAGTAAAAAGTAAAAAAAGCCGTATTCAGGTTGATACTGAAGTACGGCTTTTTTACTTTTTACTTTTTTTTAATCCACGAACAAATCCCTGTACAATTTTGCTCCTGGTATAACGGAATATTTCTCCAGGTCGGTAATGCCTTCTGCTGCGAATAGTTCCTCGTCAATAAAGCAGTTGCCGGTGCATTCTTTGGGTGATTTGTTAAGGATCAGATAGGCGGCATCGGCGAGGATTTCGGGAGTTCTGCTCATCTTCGCGAGGGTTTCACCTCCGAGCAGGTTTCTGACGGCAGCTGTATCGATGGTTGTCTTTGGCCACAAAGCATTCGATCCGATATGGTGTGTTTTAAGTTCTTCCGCCCATCCCATAGCCATAAGGCTCATGTTGTATTTTGTCATCGTGTAGGCGATATGACCCGCCAGCCATTTCGGTTTGATATTTACTGGCGGGGAAAGGGTGAGGATATGTGCATGCTCCGACTTTTTCAAATGCGGGATGCAGGCTTTTGTAACAAAGAATGTTCCCCGAACATTTATTGAATAGATCAGATCGAATCGTTTGGATTCTGTTTGTTCCGTTGGAGTGAGTGAGATGGCCGATGCGTTGTTGACCAGCATATCGATGCTTCCAAAGGTCTCGAGGGTCTTATCAACTACGTTCTGCACCTGGTCTTCAAACCGGATATCGCATTGTACTGCCAGTGCCTTACCTCCTGCAGCTTCAACTTCTGCCGCTGCGGTGAAGATCGTTCCTCCCAATTTGGCATTTTCTTCCACCGATTTTGCCGCAATGACAATATTGGCTCCGTCGGCCGCAAAACGTAATGCCATGGCTTTGCCGATACCCCTTGTTGCTCCTGTAATGATGATCGTTTTGTTCTTCAATGACATAGCAAATTTTTTATTTGCCTGAAGATAAGAAAAGCTGCCGGGAATGGCGTTTTACCTCGTATATACACTAGCTGAGCCGTAAATCCGGAAAGGAGATTAATGGTCATATATGCGCTGGTGGCAACACAAAAGGGCTTCTATATTTGATGCGGATACCGGTCAATGATACCGGAACCATCATACCTGAGTCCCGTTTTACTCCAATACCCTGCGACAGTTGAAGCGATGGCAACAACTGTACTAATGAAAACCTCCGAGCCAGCTGACTGCAAATTGAAGAACACTTTGGTTTGGCCCTAAAAAGATTCAACCCCGGATTGACCGGGGTTGAATCTTTTATATTGTTATGACCGTTACGCTTTATGGTGTCAGACCATTGCTTTTTACGTCCAGCAACGCAGTAGGTTCAATGAACGTCACCGTTTTCAGATCCTGTGTGGCCTGCAATCCTTTGTGGCCCTGCACCTGCTGATCCTTTGAACGATACTCCGCGTATTTATCTGTATAAAAAATACCCAGATTCTGGTCCCACCACAGGTCGGGACTTTTCAATGTATCTCCTTTTAACGTGATCACCACTACACTATCTCTGAGGTAGACCTTATTAAAGGTCTCGTAGTATTTACCATATTTGCTGTCAAGCCGTGTCTCTTTTACCAGGCTGTCATTATAAAAGTCAACATGGAGGCTTTTTGGAAACTCGACATACTGCGTATCCGATCTCGAAGCCCTGATCATCACCGGAGCGGTCAGCCTCGCTTTCATTTTTCCTTCTGAGCTGATAAAGCTTTCGATCAATTTTGCTTCTTCAACCGAGACCACATCTTTAGTCAGATCATTGATGATTTTCGGATCATTTTCACAGCTCCATAAAAAAAAGCAGCTAATACAAAAAGCTGCTAAACGATAATATTTTCGGATGGATCTGCTCACGCTGTTAGTCATATTTTCTCTTCATGAACCAGAGGTCACTCAGTGAAAGTCCAACAGAAACGCGGAACAAACTTTCTTTCAGCGCGCTCTGGTTGTCGCCTCTTCTGCTGTATTCAAGTGCAAGGTTAATGATAGTGATCTGATTCGGAGCGGTAGTACGGCTGAAGTTAGATAATGGTAAACCAAAACCTAAAGACGCTCCCCATGTGTTGAGTTTACGGCTATCAACCTGTACGTAATCCGGACCCACGAAAAAGCCTGCCCTGTAGGCAACATTGCTGAAATAGTTAGCTGCAGGGAAAGGGCGCAACTGGCCACCTACACGAACCTGCCAGTTAGATTTGACTGTAGGATCAGCTGCTCCGTACACACGGTATTCATCCCAGTTACTTCTCACGAGGTCAACACCAACCAGCCAATCGCCTTTCTTTTGTTCGAAATCAAAGTTGCGGCGTAATGCAAAACCTATGGTGTAAGAAGACGGGTAAATGATATCTCCTTTTACATCTTTATTTTCATATACGCTATCGATTTGCGTATTACCGAGGGTTTCATCGTAGTAGTATGTTTCGCGGATCATATCCTGGGATGCGTTCAGCTTGCGGCGCAGATTTCCAAAGGCACCGAGCGTAAACGCATATCCTTTATTGAATACGTGCGTGTATTGTAAACCGCCATTGAAAAGGATATTTCCGTAAGTTGTTTTCGACTGAAAGTTTCCTGCGTTATAGGAAACGGTATCATTCAGGAAAAAACGGCGGGAGCTGATATCTTTGGATCCGAAGAGATAACCGACTCCTGCCCCGATGGCCACATTATCCTTCTCGCTGAAATTGAATTTGTATCCCATTCCCAGATTTGGAAGAAATGCTCCTCCATTTCCCTGGTAAACAGTACCTGCTGTATCGATCGACTGACCGGTATTCGGATCAACCAGGCGCTCGCTGCTCGCGATCTGGTAGCTTACTCTTGAAACAGGACGGATACCGAATGACAGCCCCCAGTTCTGGCGCAAAGGAACTCCAAGTTGTACATGCGAAAAGAGCAGGTTACTTGTGCCGAATTTATTTGTGTTGTTTGGCTCTATCAGATTGCGGTTGTCGAGATTGATACCTACATCCAGGATCGCACGGCCGGCTGACAGTTTGTTCGACTTGCTTTCTTTCCTGGATTGAAAAAATGCGTAAGAAGCCGGGTTACTGTAGTTGATCGACAGCGGTGACGGAGCATCATAAATTGCCGCGGAAATTCCTCCCATTCCACGGGAATTAATATTTGTCCCGGGCGTCAGATCACCAATGCCATAACGCGAATACGGTGAGTTATCCTGTGAAAAAGCAGGGAATACAGCAGTTGTCAGTAGAACGCTTATTGAAAAACGAAACACACCTAACTTGTTGATTCTCTTAGGGGTTATTAAGTTCGCTAATGGCATAAAGACCTTTAAATATTAAATCAGGGTCTGCAAATATCTTGTTTTTAAGGTGCGAACCCAAATGTACCATATCACCCCCGGTTAAGACCACGTTAAAGTTGTCGAATTTTTTAGCGTATTCATCTATAAATCCGTCGATTTCGTAGACCATTCCGAGGGTCACACCGCTTTGGATGTTGGTGACGGTATCATAGCCGATCAATGGCACATTACTTTCTGCCCTGACCACGGGTAGTTTGGCGGTGTAATGATTCAGCGACTTCAGGCGCATTTCCATACCCGGCGATATACCACCGCCTGCGAAACGGTGATACGTGTCGATAAAATTATATGTGATACAGGTTCCCAGTGCAATGATCAGGTTATTCTTTTTCGGATAAAACCGCACTGCCGCAGCCAACAAGGCCAGCCGGTCTGCTCCGATGGTTTCAGGTTTACCTACCAGGGTGGTAAAGTCCAGCTTCGTTAAATGATTCAGTTTGTGAAACCGCGTGTTTTTCGCCAATTGTTCTTCGAGCAGGGGATCATGATCGATCACGGAAGAAAGGATCGAATTTTTGGGGCGATAGGTGTCCAGCAGTTCCTGGATCGTAGCCGCATTATCATCCGGTAATACGATCACTTTTTCGATCACGTCACCCGTAAATACGGCGAGCTTTCTTCTAGTATTGCCAAAATCAAAACAAAAGGTAACCATGAGGTGCAAGATAAGGTTTAGGCGCTTTTAGAAGTTTTAGAAGTTGAGTGGATCTGCGCTGTTTTAAAGTTTATTGCACGCTTTACGATCGTTAACAGGTGTATGGTCCTAAACATCCTTCCATTTCCATTCAAACCCTCCCAGGTTTTTGAAATGTCCATTCAGTTTGACTTTTTCTTTCAGTTGCTCCATGCCGGAGACCAAGGGAAGTGTTTTAACCAGATGCCTTTTCAGGTATTCCTGACGCTGGCGTTCATCCATCAAACCCAGGAGTTCATATTCTTCCTGTAATGAGAGGCCGACGTGGTGAGCCACGTCATAAGCGCTGATCTGTTCATCGCTTTTTCCAAAATCTTTTGTGAGATGCAAGAGCTGGTGTAGTTCGCGGATGCTGGCCATCACCTTCCGCATCTGTTCAACATTCCCCATTACCCGATTATCGGGATAGTTCACGATGGCGCCGCTAAACAACTTATCGGGAACTTCCTTGATCACTTCCAGTATCCGGAATACGCGGAGGCCAACAGTGCGGATATCCATTTCTCCATTGTCGTAGACCCTGGAGATCTCCTGGATCTCTACCAGTGAACCCATATCCTGCAGATTATTGTCGATCACAGTCGGAATACCGAACGGCTTCTTTTGCTCATGACATTCTTTGATCAACTGTTTGTATCGTGGTTCGAATATATGGAGGTTCAATTTTTCGCCCGGATATACTACAATACCAAGCGGAAATATAGGAATGAAATTAGTCATAGTTGAAAATTGTCTTCTCTGAAACAAGATTAATACTTATCAGCAATTTGCTGAATAATGTTCTTTAAAACAATGCCATTTCCACCACCACAGGCCAAAAAATGTATAAATAAAAATGCCGTATTGCATTTCAAGACTTGTTTCCACCATAAAAAGGCTAATTGCGGATAGATGAAAACTGGTCCAGAAAAAACGTTCCTTTATGGTCCTGATGAAGAATGGCAGTAAAACAACAGCGCTGAAAATTATTACGCCAGGCCAGCCGCTCATACAGCCATGGGCAAGCCATTCATTGCTGGGATATAGTTTATCGCTATCCTGTATCTCTTTTACATGTCCCTCATACCAGCGATCAGTCTCCTGCCAAACATCACCGGCACCAACACCTGTTAACGGATGTTCACTCAACAGTGCCCAACCTGCTTTAAGAGAAGCGACCCTGTTCCCGTCGCTTGTGCCCGAACGATACTGATCGTTCACAACAAAAGAAAGATCATACAAATTATACCTGACCCGGTTCCTGAATGTGGGAAAACAAAACCATCCGAGCAACAGCAATGCCGTTACACCTGCTAATACTGTCACAGCCAGGCGGGGCTTTGTTTTTACTTTGTAGCATGCATAACAAAAAGCCAGTAGGTAGAACATCGCCAATCCCGTGCGTGCAGCCAGCAAATGCAAGTAAATAATAAGAAATATAGCCGCCAGGGCGGGGATCATTTTTTTCCAGCCACGGGCCCGGTTAGTTTCCGTTAGAAAAACGGCTATCCAGATCGCAAGAAAAACGAGCCAGCTGAATCTCACATGATCGTCACCCAGCAACGTGGGAATTGTTTTGGCGCGCAGATAACTTTCATTGATGAGATCCATGTGAAGGAAGTATTGCATCAGGCTCCAGCAACATGCTATTGTTGTGAACGCGACAAAGCAACCGGCGATGAGCCGGTGATGCCGGACCGTCCCCTGCCAGTTGCCGGCAAAGGCCAGCGGCAGTAACAGAAATGGAAGTTTGATCACCATGACTTCAGCCCATTCATGTGTATCGGCACTCCATAAACCGGAAATAAATGGGATCAGGAAGAGTACCGCAATACTTAGCAGAAAGGCCGACTTCGCAAAAGCGCGGCACTGGTGTAAAAAACCTGTATGTACGGTTGTAATGGCTATGAAGAGTATCATGCTCATTGAAAGCATTGCCCGGGAAATGAATAAACTTCCCAGCATAAAAATGAGCAGCCCTAAAATGGCTTTCTTCCGCCATTCATTGTGTACAAGAATCCTCATACATTTGTAAACCTACAACAAGTTTTCGATGTGGCAGGAGCTATCCATACAATTACAGGACGGAGACACCAGGGCTCTGGCAAGAACGATCTCTCTTGTCGAAAATGCCGTTGAAGGATATGATGCTTTCCTGGAAAAGTTGCCGGAAGGAAAAGCAAGTATCATCGGTATCACCGGACCGCCCGGTGCCGGCAAAAGCACGCTTGTAGACGCGTTGATCGGCGAGCTTGTAACATCGGGTAAGAAGATCGCCGTCCTCTGTATAGATCCCTCATCTCCCTTTCATCTTGGTGCGGTACTCGGAGACCGGATCAGAATGAGCGATTGGTATACGAACCCGTCAATATATATCCGCTCTCTGGCCAGCAGAGGCAGCATGGGAGGCCTCCATCCGATGATCATCGAGATCACCTATGTATTAAAGGCCGCTGGATTTGATTACATCATTATAGAAACGGTAGGCATTGGTCAAAGTGAGGTGGAGATCGCCGGTCTGGCAGATACAACAGTAGTCGTGCTGGTTCCCGAAGCCGGGGACGAGATCCAAACGATGAAAGCCGGCTTGATGGAGATCGCAGATATTTTTGTGGTGAACAAGGCTGACCGGCCGGATGCCGATCTTTTTGTGAAAAACCTTCGGTTGATGCTGGCACCTTCTTTCAATAAAAAAGAGGAAGTTCCGGTGCTAAAAACCATCGCCTCCCAAAAAGCCGGGATCGACTCTCTTGCGGCGGCTATACACAACCATTCATCCTCTTTCAGTACTTCGCGCAAAGCATTCCTGCTGGCTTCAAAGGCCTGGCATATTTTACAAAAGATCCGCATGAAAGATCTTGATCAGCGAAGCCTCGAACAGGAGATCGCACACAAACTCAGGGAAGGAAACTTCAACCTGTTTTCCTTCATCACGGAAGTAAGCAACCGGCGTTCGAGCTGGTAAGCCAGTATCAAATTTTGTATTTTTAAATTATGGTAACTGCTTCTTTTCTTTCTTACAGCCCCGGACCAGCGGCATGCAGGTTCTCCATCTGCTCCATCGTTACGCGCGTGGAGGAATTTGAAGAAATGAAAACCAGTTTTGAGAAATGCGGCTTTGAGCAGGATTGCGAATACATTATTGCTGATAATACCAAAGGCAACCGGTTTGACGCATACACAGCAATCAATCGTTTTTTGAAGGAAGCGAAAGGAGAATTTATTCTGATCGCTCACCAGGATGTCAGGTGTATTGACCAGGCGGCCTCCCTGCTTCGCATCCTGGAAGATCTGTCAGTTAAAGATCCGAAATGGGCGGTCTGTGGAAATGCCGGTGCTTCAGGTTATCACCGTGACTTGCGGTATCTCGTAAACCGGGATAAAACCATCACTCATGAGCATCTTCCGGCACGGGTTTATTCACTCGATGAAAACCTGCTGATCATCCGCCGTTCTGCCAGTATTGTTGTTTCCTCAGACCTTTCCGGCTTTCATTTGTATGCTGCGGATCTTTGCCTGCTGGCCGATTACCTCGGTTATCATTGCTATGTTATTCCTTTTATGGTGGAGCATCTCAGCATGGGCAATCTGAAAGATCTTGCTCATCATAAGGATACATTTCTTGATAAATACGGGTATAAGCTTCGAAACCGCTTTATACAAACTCCCGGTACAAAATTCTTTTTAGGCAGATCACGACAACTTAACAGACTTACCAATGGCCCGCTTTTCTTTCTTATAAAATGGTGGGAAATGCTGAAGCTGGTATTTAAAAAACAAAATCACAGAAAGCTTCACAGAAAAACTATTACAGAAGGACGTGTGACTAAAAACGTGTGATCTCATTTTTTTCCACAGACGATCTCACCATATCCACCACTTGTTTTACAGTAAGCAACTCGCGGCCTTTCGCTGCCTTGCAAAGATTCCGGCGGCTTTCAACCACACCATTGTAATGTCGGATGAATGATAACACGGATCTGAGCCATGTTATCCGTAAAATAAAAAGGTAGGCCAGGCTTTCAAATCCAAATTGCACAAACCATTGAAAGCGTTTGAATGAACTAAGATGAATTGCATGCAGGTACATCTTATTCCTGTGGTATACAACCTTTATACTTTTTTTCCGGTGATTTTGTTTAATGGATGCTGAGACCTTATGCCTGCAAACAGCATAGTCATCATAATAACACTTCCAACCCATCCGCCATGCTCTGAGAGAGAGGTCAAAATCTTCGACGTAGAACGGTGCAAACAGTTCATTGAACCCTCCCAGGGAAACTAGTTTCGTTCTGTCCATAAAGGCAGCAGCACCTGGCAGATACATACTGTAGAGCCACTTTCCGTGTTCTTTATTGACCGGTATATAATTGCCGGATGTTTTGATCTTAAGACCATGAAAAGAAGGGATTTTAGCCCCATCAAGGATAACGTCACTATCCCATCCAATCATCTTCCCCATTACACCAAATGTATCGGGCCGGTCGAAATACCGGAGAAGATGCGCAAGGTAATCGGGGTGCAGCTTTACGTCGCTGTTCAGCAAAAGTAGGTGGGAGTGCCCGGCTCGGAAAATGCCTTTATTGACCGTTGGGGAAAAGCCCAGGTTGGTTTTGTTTTCCAGTACGATGATTTCAGGATATTCACTTTGAAGATATGCGACAGAATTATCAGAGGAGCAATCATCACAAATGATCACTTCAAAAGGGATCCCGGTATTCTCTAAAGAGGTAAAAATTGCGGGTAGCACTTCCTGCAACAGCAAAAGACCATTATAATTTGGTATAACGACGGAGACGCCGGTTACAGTCTTACTTTCTGGCATGTTGGTGTTCGTCTCTTGACGGGTTTCCTCGGTTAACACGGCGATATTGATCCTACCTTACTGTTGCTGCTTATTGTTCTGCCACCACTTATAGCTGATGTAACCTATAAGAAGCATCGGTGTAAAAGCCAGGTACAATATACCTGAATTCAGACCTTGTGCAGGTTTCTCCCCAAGTTGCTGAGCTGTTTTCGTGCAGATAGAACATTGAGCCTCAGCCAAAAACGGCAGAAGAGCTGAAAAACATGCAATCAGACAATAAACCCAAAACCTCTTTTTCATCAGTTCAATTTCACCGCAAAAATAGTGAAAGCACGTTGAAAAAGTCTGAATAAATGATTCCTCCAATTGCAGGATCACCGGGAGTGCCGGCTATTCTGCCTGTTCTTAACACTATCCTCGGAGGAAACACTTAGGCAAAAGTAAATTCCCGATCGACATATTATTGTTTTATTTCTTTTTGAACCTCTTTCAGCCAATCCGTTTTGTTAAAATCCAGCATTACGTCTGGAATAATGCCAATGTTGTCGATGCCCTGTCCGATATCGAGCCTGCGTGACCGTGTAGTAGGGTAGTGTACGGTAAAGTCGCCGCAGATCTGTTTTTCCCGGACATTTGAGTAATCAAGCACTCCCAGGGTATGTGTCCCAAATAATCTCACTTTTTTACTTTGTTTCGCCTCAAGAAGAAACTGCTCGGTGGTACTGCCGCACCGGCCGTTGATTACGATCGCAACTTTCTCCGGAAAGGGAATAGCAGATGAAGTCTCCGTCGTATCGGGGAAAAAATTGAACATCCGCTGATTGCTTTTTCTGGCTTTATCCATCAGGTCCTGGTACTCCTTCTTTTCCGAGTCTGGCATTCCCGCGATGCTGTTGATCAGTTTAAGCGTAACGTCAATATTATAAGTGGTAGCAAGCAGATCAACGCCGACGCTTTTAACAGGATCAGTGTACATAAATCTTTTCAGTGGCCTGTAAGAAATGTCGGCACCGCCACCATTACCGCGCACATCAATGATCATGTATGGAAGTTTTTCCAGCAAAGCCGTATTTTCCTTTACGACGGAATCTATCTCTTCGATAAAGCTTGCATCGAAACTGCTTATTCGGATATACGAAGTTTGATCATCCAGCTGCTTGAAAAAGACATTACGTGTTTTCTCTTCTTCAAACAGTGGATTATAAGAATTTGCCACAGTTGTTTCTTTCTTATAGTTGCTTTTGTACCATCCTTGTGTATGAAAGGAATTCGCGGTTGAAAAATCAAGCTGTCCGAATATGGGATAGTGATAACGGTTGTACCAGATCACGTCGAACCGATTAGTCTGATCACGCTGAATCAGCTCAAACTTCACATTACCCGGCTTCCATTCGGGCGCTTTGGCGGACAAAATAATCCCTGCGTATTTCCTGAAACCATCATCGCTTTTAACCACCGCTACTTTGTATGACGAATCACTTGTATAGTATATGCCCTCAATGGAAGAAGGAGGCGTCTTCTCCAGCTGAGACATAGAGATCTTTGTAAGTGAAAATTTTTCAACGGCTGCGATGTCTTTTGCAAGCTTTCCATTAGCCGTATCAAACGGAACAGACATGCTGAGATGCTCATCCTTAAAAAATTTCAGCCAGTCGTTGATCAGCTGATAAGAATGTGCTCTCTTCTTCGTCTTCTTAATTGCTTGAATATGCTCCCTGGTAAACCGTTCAAATTCTTTTAAGTTGCTGGCATTAACTTTATCAGCATAGCCGGCATAGTTTCCCTTTAAGAACAAATGAAGACTATCGAAGGATGTTTCTGACGGGCAGGTTGTCTGACTTTGTGCTGAAAAGAACAGCAACGAAAAAAAAATCAGCGTTAGATACTTCATATATTTTTTATAATGGGTTTTCAAGAGTTCTAAGGTAAAACAAGAAAAGCGGTAACCAGCCGCTTTTCACCACCAAACTTACTGTTATAAACGAAGCATCGTTAAACTATTTCTTGTTCGCGTACCAGGTTCCATCGAGATCTGAATCATTCTTCCATGTACCATTGGTGAGTTTGTTATCGATCTTATCGATTTTTGCAGAAATTTTCACTACCACACCATTTTGTTTCCCGGTGTATTCTGCTTTAAAGACGTCACCAACCAGTGTCCATGTACCTGTTCCTATTACTGAACCATCGCTGAGGCGGTCGACTTTTCCGCCGGCTTTTATTTCCAGAGCAAACGATCCTGTAGGAACTGCCGAACCACTTCCAATCTTCCCCTGCCATAAGCCGGTGATATCGAATGCGGGTGTGGGAGGTTCGATATTTTTTTTGTCCTTGGAACATGAAGTGACGAGTGCAGCCATCAAAATTGTCGCTGCAAAAAATTTAACTAATTTCATTTTCTAGGTTTAATGATTAATGATTTTCATTTGATGGCGCGAAGCTAGAGAGGATCGTTCTTTCAGTGTATTCGTGTTGAGTGGACTGTTTATTTTTTGAGTAACACGTTCGGGACGCATCTTTTTAATTGACCGGCGTAGGTTCCCGCAGATAACGCAGATGCATCATTCTCTCTTACGGATTTACCTTTTGCAATAAACCAATCGATCTTGGTAAAGGAGATCCCGCAGATGATTTCATCGTAACGCGGACCGATAAGCGGAATCTGCGTTATCAGATCAAGATACCTTCAGGGCGAAAAAAAAGACAGCCTTAGGGGCTGTCTTGCAAATGGATACGGCTGTAGTTTAGGGTGTTAAAATCTTGAGAAGAGTTCCATGAATTCCTGGCGGCGGTTTCTTGAGATATTTATCGTGGCATCATTATCCATGACGATATAGCCTCCGTCACCACGGACAAATTTTTTGATCCTGTTTATATTGATCAGAAAGGAGCTATGCACCCTGTAGAAATCCGGTCCGCTTAATGCCTCATCAATTTCTTTGAGCACTTTTGAGACGAGGATCTTTTTTCCGCCCGATAATACCACATGCGTATAGTTGCTTTCAGCTTCGCAGTAGACAATGTCCTGCGTTGAAACAAACACCAGGCCGTCACCTGTGGTGAGTGCGATCCGTTGTGGTGTTGGTTTAGCTGGTTGATGAATATTCTGCAGCAAAAGATCAAATTGCTCGCGCGTTGGAACATTTTTCTTTTCTTCGATTCGTGCGATGGTTGCTTTAAGATCATCGGGGTCTACCGGCTTGAGCAAATAGTTCAGTGCGGCATATTTAAATGCCTTGATCGCAAACTGATCGTATGCCGTACAAAATACAACATCAAAAAACAGTTTATCGAATTGCTCCAGCATATCGAAGCCGTTCATTTTTGGCATTTCTATATCCAGAAAAACAACATCCGGTTTGGTAGCATGGATGGCGGCGATTCCTTCTTCAGCAGAATTGCACATACCAACGATTTCAACCTGGGGGCAATACGTTTTCAATAACCACTCCATCATTTCAAGAGCGTTTTTCTCGTCATCTACCAGAATACATTTTATCATACTAATCAGTTTTTACCCGTCTATGGGTATTTTAAGGATTACTTTTGTGCCGGCAGGTTCTCCGTCGGCAGCTATTAAGTCAAGTACTTCAACAGATGCTTCAGCCTGTATTTGCTTATTAAGAAGAGCCAGCCGGTCTTCTGTCAGTTTCATTCCGAGCGATTTTTTTGTCGGTGCGGATTTACTTCTCAATTCTTTCGCTTTTGCACGCCCAACCCCATTGTCTTTGACAGCACATTCGAGCAAACAATTGCTTACGCGGTTGATATGAATAGTCAGGTGACCCGCCGTTTCCTTATGCAATAATCCGTGCCAGATCGCATTCTCAACATATGGCTGAATGATCAGTGGTGGTACATAAATACTCTCCGGCTGTACGCCATCTCCCAGTGCGATCTTGTAAGAGAACTTTTTATCGAAGCGGATGCTCTCCATTTCTATGTACAGCCGGAGCGCTTCCATTTCGTTTGACAGCGTCACCGACTTGCTGTTTGAGTTATCAAGGATCAGCCGGATCAGTTTTGCGAACCGTGTAAGATAGAGCGACGCTGTTGCCTGATCGCTCTTAACAATGTACCTGTTGATCGAGTTGAGGCAGTTAAAAATGAAATGAGGGTTCATTTGTGCTCTTAATGCCTGCATTTCCACATCGGCCATTTTTTTCTGCGTGTCCATCAACGTCGCTTCTGCCCGTGCCCGTTCCGCTTCGGCTTTTGCCTTTACTATTTTATTTGCACACAAGGACGCGATTGTGGTAAGGATGGACAAATGCTTTTGAGTAAAGAACCCTTTTTTTGAGTGTTCGCAATCTATGACGCCTAAAACGCGGCCGTTAGAGATGATCGGAACGGTGATCTCAGAGAACCGGCGCTCGTCATCTACGATATAGCGCGGATCTTTTGTTGTATCTGAAATAAGCTCTGCTTTGCCGCTTGCTGCTACAGATCCTGTGATGCCTTTACCTAACGGTATCTCCATCGGTTCTTTTATTTCAAAAGAGGCCGGGCTTTTAGGGCCATGTGCTGCCCGCTGTATAAGAACCTTGCGCTCATGATCGAGCAGATAGATCACGCAGTCTTCAAAGTGAAGGCGACCGATGCAGTTCTTTGCCACGTCCCAAAGAATTGCTTTTACCGAGTTGGTCTCGTAGATACTTGCCGCAAAGTAATTGATCGCCTGTTCCGCCTCCAGCTCTTCCTGCTTCTCCTGGATCTTTTTATTCCTGTTGCGGACGACCATCCAGATAATACTGGTTGCTGCAATGACCAGCAAGCTGATGAACCACCAGGCCATCCAGTAAGGCGACTTGATTTCGAAAAGAAAGGAATTTTTCGCGTCCACCCAGTCGACGCGGTTAAGACTTGCCTGCACTTTCAGGTTATAGTTCCCGGGCGGTAAGGATGTAAAGCGAACGACATTATTATTACCAAGATATTTCCAGTCTTTATCCAATCCTTCCAACTGATATCGATAGGTAACTTTTTCTGCGTTGTTGAAATAAGCTACAGCAAATTCAACTTCCATTGAACGGTCAGTATACGGAATGGAAATTTCGTTGGCGAAGGAATAGATCACCGAGTCCTTATTACCGATTGACGCCTGGTTAATGTATACCTGGAAAGATTCCGCGGGAGGAGTGAATGTATCCGGATTCCAGTAATTAATACCATTCACCCCGCCGAAATACAATATACCATGCTGATCCCGGAACCAGCTGTTGCCATTGAATCCATAGCCCTGTACATTGTCTGAATAATCAAACAGGTTAAGTTTGAAAGTGGCGGGATCATAACGATAGATGCCATTTTGCGAGCTGGCCCATATCACCTCGTGATCATCCTGGTAAATGGTATACAAATTAATGTGATCGAAAACGTTTGTCTTTTTTTCGATCACAATTTTTCCCTGCTGATATGCCGCTGTATACATTCCCTGTTCACAGGAAAATAACAAGCGGTCATCGGACGTCATAAATGAACTGGTAATGATCTGGGCAGATGCATCGGGAAATACCGATTTTTGCAGATAGCGGTAATTTGAATCCAGGCAATGCAGCCCCCTGTTTGTGGTGATCCATATAACTCCATCTTTTCCCTGGTGTGCAAAGTTGGGATTCTCGAAAGTGATCATTGGCAAAGGCAATTGGGTCAGCTCATAAGTAGATACTTTGATCACGTATATGCCCCGCCTGCCCATTACAATGCCATCGCCATTGTTCATTCTGGCAATATCATCGATAAAATCAGTTTCGCTGAGGTGTCTTACACTATCTGATGAATAGCTGGGTCTCCTGTATCGCCTTGTTAAGGGATCATACAGCCACATGCCTTTATCCGTTGGTCCCAGGATGATATTCTTTCCATCATACATCAACCCTCTTACAGACGGGTGGTTCAGTTTATCATTTCTATCCTGGGAAGGAAGGAAGAACTCAAGATCACGCCTGTTTGCTTTCCATGACACGAAACCATTACCTGTGGCGAGCCAGAGATTTCCTTTTTCATCTTCTTCGATTTTCCGGATGTTGTCTATGCCGGCCGGAAGCTCATCATTTAGTTGCCGTATGCGGGTAAGGCCGATCGGAGATTTCTTAATGGCGAAACGGGCCACTCCATCTATTGTGGCCATCCATGCATAGCCATCATTGTCGAGATAGAGATGATTGACATAATCGCTGGTGCCCACTTTACGGCCATTCAGGAAAAAATGGGGATGACAGAATTCTTTTGTCCTGTTGTTATACTCGAAGATCCCTTCGCGTGACGCGATCAGGAAGCGGTTCGGCATAAATTCAACCATGCTTCTCACTGAGAAAAAAGCGAAGCCCGGCTTTTTCAGAGTACGGGGTAGTTCAATGACATGTTCTGTTTTTGAGGCGAAGTTGACCCAGTAAGTTTTGCTGTCCCAACTGCTGACGGCGATACTATCTCTGCTTACGGGATACAGCCGGTTAAAATCCATCGACGGAACACTGTCAGTTTTGGCGGTATGCATATCATAGCGCATGATATGCCGTCCACTCTGATAAAAAAGCAGGTCATCATATACAACAGCGAGAGGAAGTGCAAATATTGCAGGGGCCGGAAGTTGGCTGACCCAGGGTTTGAATAAACCTGAAGTAGCGTCAAATTTAAAAAAGCCCTTGCTGGTTAGCAGGGTGATCGACTTATCATTCAACTGAAACACCGGGCCTGAGACGATCGAAGAATCGGGAGAGGAAAGATAAACCTGTTTGAAATCGCCCTTCTCTTCGGAAAAGACGTATATCTTATTCGCTCCTGTTACCCAGATATGCCCTGCTTCATCACAAAGTAAATTATCCAGCAGCTGGCCTTGTTTGAATGTAGCCGTTCGCTTTCCGTCAAACCGTTGTACCTGCCGGCGATATAAAACCCAAAGGCATCCTTTTTTATCGCGTGAAACGGAAGAGATAGTACCGGGTTGAATACCGGAAGTGTAATCGAAGAGCTGAAGATGATAGTCGGGCAATTGTGCGTCAGCGGTACCAGCCAGTATGACCAATACGATCGCGAAAAGCAACTGCCGTATAGAAAGCGCTTTTTTCAAGGAAGGTTATTAATTCAATTTACAGATAAACGCGGTAAGGTCAATGATTAATGGTCGTACAGGATTGAAATTTAAGAAGATCAGGAAGGCCCGGGCAGAATTTTGAGTGAATGGCCTGAATGGGTTAGTGGGGTGTAGGAAATATCATTTCAACCGGGCGGCACGGGTTGCAACTACCGTAAGTTGTCGCTTTTACCAAGGTGGATATAATCGGCAGGGTCAGGGGAACCAGTATGATAAAAAACAGAACAGGCGGTACTTTTGGGTACCGCCTGTTTTTATTGATCCAGCTGTTCATTAAACAGCTGCGCTCATTTTCTTGCTTTGTTTCAGCCTTTCATTTTCGTCCAGGATCACTTTACGCATCCGGATGAAGTTTGGCGTTACTTCGATGCACTCGTCCTGCTGGATATACTCCATGCACTCTTCCAGTGTCATCAGGGTTTTTGGAGCGATGCGCGTTGCGTCGTCACTACCGCTTGCACGGTGGTTGGTCAGCTTTTTACCTTCCGTAGCATTTACTACGAGATCGCCTGGTTTGATGTTCTCAGCAATGATCTGCCCTACGTAAACATCTTCACCCGGATCAACAAAGAAGGTACCACGATCCTGTAATTTATCGATGGAATAACCGGTTGTTTTCTCTGTATTTTTTGACAGCAACACACCGTTGTTACGGCCGGGAATTGGGCCTTTCCATGGTTTGTATTCACTGAAGCGGTGAGCCATTACAGCTTCGCCGGTTGTAGCAGTCAGCATTTGTGTACGCAGACCGATCAGACCACGTGAAGGAATATCAAACTCCAGGTGCTGCATTTCGCCTTTCGTTTCCATGATCAGCATTTCACCTTTACGGCGTGTAACCAGATCGATCACCTTGCTCGCAAACTCCTGAGGTACATCAACCACCAGGTTCTCGTAAGGTTCACATTTCTTACCATCGATCTCTTTTACAATTACCTGAGGCTGACCAACAGTCAGTTCATATCCTTCACGACGCATCGTCTCGATCAGGATACCCAGGTGAAGGATACCGCGACCATAAACGATCAGGCTATCACCGTCAGGGCTATCCATCACGCGGAGAGCGAGGTTCTTTTCAGTTTCTTTCTGCAACCTGTCACGAAGGTGACGGCTTGTAACGAACTTACCATCTTTACCGAAGAATGGTGAGTTATTTACAGAGAACAGCATGTTCATGGTTGGCTCATCCACGCTGATCACTGGTAATGCTTCGGGATTTTCTGCATCAGCGATGGTATCACCAATGTTGAAATCTTCGATACCTACCACAGCGCAAAGGTCACCAGCGAAAACTTCTGTCGCTTTTTTCTTGCCCATTCCTTCGAATACATAAAGCTCACGCACTTTTGTCTTCTTAATAGTGCCGTTAGCCTGCATCAACACCACATTCTGCCCTTCTTTAATGGAACCGCGGCCTACTTTTCCGATGGCGATACGACCGAGGAAGGAAGAATAATCCAGTGATGTAACCTGCATTTGCAGCGGGCCTTCATTCACTTTTGGTGGTGGAACATATTTAAGGATACCATCCAGCAATGGATTGATATTATCGATCTGGGTAAGTGAGTCGTTGAACCAACCGTTCTTACCACTTCCGTAGAAGGTAGGGAAGTCAAGCTGATCTTCAGACGCATCGAGGTTGAAGAAAAGTTCGAAAACGGCGTCATGCACTTCATCCGGGCGGCAGTTAGGCTTGTCTACCTTATTGATCACAACGATCGGTTTAAGGTTTAACGACAGCGCTTTCTGCAGTACGAAACGGGTTTGAGGCATTGGTCCTTCGAAGGCGTCAACCAAAAGGATCACACCATCCGCCATTTTCAATACCCTTTCCACTTCACCACCGAAGTCGGCGTGACCCGGAGTATCGATTACATTGATTTTTACGTCTTTATAAATTACCGCCGCATTCTTACTGAAGATAGTGATACCGCGTTCTCTTTCGAGATCGTTGCTATCCATGATCAATTCACCGGTTTCCTGGTTGTCCCGGAATACCTTGGTAGCGTGTAAGATTTTGTCCACCAGCGTCGTTTTTCCGTGGTCAACGTGCGCGATGATGGCGATGTTTCTGATTTCCATTGTTTTACGTTTTGGGCAAAAGCCCATTTTTTTGAAGGTGCAAAGGTACGCTAATTTAGTCGGCGGGGCAAGAAGTGAGGGACATTTAACTTGAAGATAGCTTTGAATGCCGTTGTCCGGCGGCTGTTGCGCGTTGACCGCGTTCCGCAACGAGGTCTCGTTTAGTTCCTTGGAACCACCGGACAACGGCTAACGGTTAACGAATTAATGTATTCTTAAACCTCAATCCAGCCATATTTATATTAGCTTTATCAAAACCAATTATATGAAATTCGCCAAGTGGCTGGGTCTCATTCTCTTGATACTGATCGTTGTATACTTTCTGGGACCGCGTCCAAAACCTCCCGTGTATGATCCGTCATTGCCGGCTGTACCAGAAACGGCAATGCTAACCCAATACGTGGCAGCCAGCGAATCACACCATAAAATAAAGCCCGATAACGAAGCCCGGATCATCTGGGCTAACGACTCAATAAGGCAGGCTACTGAATATTCGGTCGTTTACCTGCACGGATTTTCCGCCAGCCAGGAAGAGGGAGATCCGGTTCACCAATTCTTTGCTTCAAGGTTCGGCTGCAACCTGTACCTCGCGAGACTGGCAGAACATGGGATTGACACCACTGAGCCGCTTGCGGCAATGACAGCTGACAAACTCTGGAACTCCGCCAAAGAAGCTTACGCGATCGGAAAAAAGCTGGGGAAGAAAGTGATCCTGATGGGAACGTCCACGGGCGGCACTCTTGCGCTGAAACTCGCTGCCGAATACCCTGAGATCGCGGGGCTGATCCTCCTGTCACCGAATATCGCGATCAATGACCCGCTCGCCTGGGTTGCCAATAACCACTGGGGATTAACCGTTGCGCGAATGGTAAAAGGGAAATACAATGAGGATCATGATACAGCTGTGCTGAATACCCGTTACTGGAATTCAAAATACAGGATGGAAGCCGTTTCTGAATTACAGGAATTGCTGGAAACTACAATGAAAGCTTCGCTGTTTGAAAAGATCAAACAGCCTACGCTGCTTCTTTATTATTATAAGGACGAAGATCACCAGGATCCAACCGTAAAAGTTTCTGCTATGCAGCGAATGTTCCGGCAACTTGGAACACCCGATAGACTGAAAAGAGAAGTGGCTCTGCCGAATACACAAGCTCATGTGATCGGATCTTATATAAAGTCGAAGGATGTGGATGGGGTGA
>JBEVKW010000287.1:0-26051 GCA_040509495.1 Chitinophagaceae bacterium
CCCCACCAAAGAAGCCCCCTTCTATTTAAGTATTAAAGAACCGCGCGACGGTAAATGGTACCGCGAAGTATTTTCCGCACGGACGAAGGAACTCGTTACAAAAACCTGGTTCCGTGATGAGGAGTGCACTATCAAAGACGGTGAAGATGTTTGGTATAATGAAGGAGGCAAAGAACGCTATCGCCGTCATTTCAGCAATGGAACCAAGGCAGGTGTTTGGTTAAGTTATCATGACAACGGTCGATTGAAAGATTCATCAGTATATACCAATGGCATCCGTACCGGCATTGCTCTTGGTTGGGATAAAGATGGCAACCTGACTGATTCTTTCAACCTGGACAGGCAGGGAACCGGCCGGTATTATAATTGGAATATGGCTGCGGATCATCGTACAACAGCGATCGAGGGCTTCATTGAATCAGATACGGTCAGCACCGGCCGTTGGACATACTTCTATCCTGATGGTAAACTCCGCGCTTCTGTACAATACGAAAACAATAAGATCATTGACGAAAAATGCAAATGCTACGATGAGCAAGGCAAAGACATAGCTGCTGAGCTTTGCACGGAGCGCGAAGCAACCTTTAAAGACGGCGAAGGATCCTGGCGGAGCTACATTCAGCAGAAACTGAATCCACAGGTGCCTGTCAACAAGGGCGCAAAGGCTGGCATATACACCGTACTTATCCAGTTTGTGGTGGCTGCTGATGGCAGTATAAAAGACATCAAGCCTTTGACGGGTTATGGTTTCGGTATGGAGCAGGAAGCAATGAGAGTGATCCGCAGCGCGCCAAGATGGAACCCCGCTGTGCAGTTTGGAAGGAATGTTAATGCTTATCGCCTACAGCCTATTTCTTTTGCTATCAACTAATCTGTTTAATTAATGCCTATATTCTGAAAAGACAAAAACAACTATATTTGCGTAACCAGTTACACAATAAACTACGCAATATGGATTTTTTCAATCGTGTCGGAAAGCTGGCTCTTGGCAGCCGGATGCGGATCTTAACAGAAAAGATGGTAGCGGATGCTTCACAGATCTACGCGATGTATAAGGTGGAGTTGAATCCCAAATGGTTTCCTGTATTTTATTTACTCTCAGAAGATGGCGAGAAGGCGATCACAGAGATTGCCCGCGAGATTGGTCATTCGCATGCATCTGTCAGTAAGATCATCAGTGAAATGTCGAAGAACGGCATCGTGAATGAGAAAAAAGATAGCGCTGATGCCCGTCGCACCGTCGCGTCCCTCTCAAAAAAAGGAAAAGAGATCTCGGTAAAGATCCAGGATCAGTATTTAGATATCAACAGCGCGGTGGATGAGTTATCATCACAAGCTACTTACGATCTATGGAAAGCTTTGGCAGAGTGGGAATACCTGCTCGAACAAAAGTCGTTGCTTGAGCGTGTCCAGGAACATCGCAAGCGCCGTGAAAGTCAAAAAGTAGAGATCGTTGATTACAAACCAGCATACAGGAAAGCATTCCGCGATATGAATGAAGAATGGATCTCACGTTATTTTAAAATGGAAGCTGCGGATTATAAAGCACTGGACAACCCCAAAGGTTATATACTGGATAAAGGAGGATTTATTCTTGTCGCACTGTATAACGGAGAACCCGCCGGCGTATGTGCACTCGTGAAAATGAATGACGCTGATTTTGATTTTGAGCTGGCAAAGATGGCGGTATCGCCGAAATTCCAGGGGCATCATATAGGTTATAAGCTGGGATTGGCTGCCATTGAAAAAGCAAAATCAGAAGGCGCTTCGCGGATATATCTTGAAAGCAACACGCTGTTGAAGCCTGCGATCAGGTTATATGATAAGCTGGGTTTTGTAAAACTTACCGGCCGCCCCTCCCCTTATGAACGTTGTAATATCCAAATGGAGCTGGTAATAAAAGAACAGCCGTCGAAGGCCCCTGGTTCTAAAACCCGGATTAAGCGCTCGTGAGGGCTGTTGCGGGTTGTTCTTCTCAGAACTGCCATTCCAGTCCAATCAGGGCTGTAATTGCGTTTAAAGGGTATTTATGATCAAGATAGATCGGTTCTGGTGTTGGCTGCATTCCGGGGCCCGGGCCCGGACCACCTATGATCGGGTAAATTATCTGTGTCCCTTTCGCCTTAGCTCCAAAGTATGTGACATCAAAGAGAAGGGATAGTTGTTGTCCTATTTTATAACCGAGTCCTGCATTTGCCTGGTAGGCAAATGCAGTTGAGAGGTTGACATCGTAATCGTACCTGGAAGTCAACGCCGACTGACCCGGCTGCGCAGCGTGTTCATTTTCGTATGAGGGTACTGATGTGTTCGTGATACCAGCGGCAATACCTGTTCTGAAAGACAGCTTATTTCCGACAGGCAGGTGAAGTGATGGTCCCGCCAGTAACTTTATTACTTCCCATCGCTCTGATTTTAGTTTTGTTTTTCCCGGACCGTAAAGCATATCATATAGCTCCTGGGCCTTGTCGGTATCCCGGTTATATTTCGAGATCCCTCCTGTCAGCGTTATAAAAAATCCGGGAGAGATTCGGGCATTGATCTGCAGGTTTGTATTTAGTCCGGGCCTGGCAGCGCCATTCTCGTTCGGCACTGCGTTGATCGGTTGAAATTCTTTTCCAGCGAATTTTCCGGTCGGGAATGCTACTCCGGTTGTTAATGCGACGGAAAATGGTGATTTCTGTGCGAATAGAAAGCTTGACGAAAACAGGCAGGTCAGTAAGAAAAAGCATCTCCCGGCGGTTTTGAAATGTTTGTGTGTGGAAGTCATGGTAAGGTTGAGTTTTGGTTAAAAACGGGTCTGGCCTGTATTTAATGGGGTGTGGACAAGGCGGAATTATCAAACGTTGCACGTTTTGATAATTCCGGTTGTAATTTTTTGGTTTTCGTGATAGAAATCCTGATCTTTGCCTCCCTTTTTTAAGGAAATGATTCCGTAGCTCAGTTGGTAGAGCAATACACTTTTAATGTATGGGCCCTGGGTTCGAGTCCCAGCGGGATCACAGAAGGCGTGAGAAATCACGCCTTTTTTGTTTTCTAGCGATAAAACAGCCCTCGGGGCCTGAGATCGTTTTAAACACAGCCCCCGCCTGTCGAGCATACCATCGTAGAGGCATTAATCGCTTTATAGAAGATTTACAAGAAGCCGTAGAGTTAGGAGCAAAAAGTAATGAAACATTAAAGTATTGGAAAACGACAAGAAATAAAATCAAAAATGGTTTATAGCCTATAGATATAAGCGAAAAGATCTTCCCCTGTCGTCGGTTAAGTATCTATTTGCATCAGATATATTTAAGTACCTCACTACGAAAGTGACCGAACCAATTGCCGAGGTAACGGCAATAAAACATATCAAATGCACCAGACAGATACTAAATAGGCAATCGGCTTTTTAATAACTTCATGGTATGAGTAGATATTCGGTATTGCTTTCCTTAGCATTTTTATGGATGAGTTGCGCCGGAAAATTTAGATCAGCGGCCCCTTCTACATCGGTTCGGGGCATTTTGATAGAGAGTGCTTTTCCTGACTTCGTTTATGATAGTCTGAAAAAAGAATGGGTGGCGAGGGCGTACGACCTATATATACAAAAGTATATTTCCATGCAGACCAGGTGCTTGCTCAAACAAGCTACGTTTATTCTACCGTTGAATTTATTAACGAAGTGCAGACGAATACGCCCAATCCAGTTTTGAGATATAAAACGTATGTGTTTTCAAAACATGCTCAGACCGGTATTCATTTTGACGGCACAGACTATCAACACAGCAAAGTTTTTCCAAAAGACTCGCTATACAAAAACGAATGGGCTTTCAAAAATCCTTTCGGAAATACATTTTCGGAAACACAGCACCACCTTATCAGCGCCACTGCCGACAAGCAGGGAAACCTGGTAGAGAAATATAAGGTGAAGGGCATAACTGATACATTGGCCACCGGCACAGTGGAGCTTGTGTTCTCTAAAACTCAGTTGCAAGGAATCGATTTTAGTCTGGCAAAAGAAGTTGAAGAAACCCGGAAAATGAAGTTAGTTAAGGCAGTATATACAAGTGATCGCAGGTATTATGAAGCAGCAAAAGTATTCCAGGGTGAAATCGTATTGCCGATGACAATTACAGAGCTCAAAATTGACAATACCGACTCTCTTTTGAGCATGTTTGAATATGCAAGAAAATTAGAGTTAAAATAATAACAGTGAGCATCCGGGGAACTGCATCTTTCAACCAACAAATCAAAAACTCACTTGCCTTAAAACTTTCACGCCCTCTCTACTCGCTCCCGATACGGACATCTTGATAGTACTGCCGATTCAAGAGGCGAAAGTTACCCATTGTCGGAACTTTCAACTATGAACTCTTCGGCCTGCGGGAGATACTGTTTCAGCTGTGCAATAAGATCTTCCCTCTCATCTTCGCTATCATGGTATAGACTGTACATAAACGGCTGTTTTTCCATGTACATTTTCTCTCGATCTTTTGGCGTCGGCTCATGATGAATTAAATGAGGACTGGCCTTGATATCCCTTAGCTAGAGGGGCGACAATGAAATAAGCGAATCAAGTTTCTCATAAAACTCACGGCCTTCTCCGCTATACACATCTTCAATGATCCCTTCCGGATTGATCAGAATTTTTGTAGGGTATAATTGGATCCCATAAACAGACGCTACTTTATTTTCGATATCCCGGCTATCGAGTAGTTGAGTCCTTTCATGTTATACTTTTTTACTGCTGCCTCCCAGGGGCCGGGTAAATCGTTGCAGACAATTCCAACAAATTCAACTTTGGTTTTGTACTTTTCATAGTATTCTTTCATTTTCGGCAATCCCTGGATACACGGTACACACCAGCTTCCCCAAAAATCCAATACGACGTATTTTCCCTTCTGATCAGCAAGTGAAAATGAATTTCCTTTAATATCAGTAAGATTGAACTCTTTGGCTTTCGCGCCGGCAACGACGGTGCTTGCATTCAGATATGCACTGAACAACGCACTTCTCTCCTTCAGGATTTCGCTGAATACTGAGTCAGGCGACTGTGATGGAGGAGAAGGGTTAGGAGTTCTTGTAATGAAAGCCCTCGCTTGGCGGGGCTTTTTTATTGAGTGGAGGCTAATATTTGTGTTGAGAAAAGACTGGAAAAAGATCGTCACATGGCCACGTAATGGTTAGGGAGCATATTGATGAAGTAACACGTCTTTACAAATCTGGGCTTGTCAAAGAAATTACTTTCAAGTACTAATTGGGTAATAATTGTTGTCAGGTTGTTTTCTCTAAACGTTTAAACACGAGCCCCTACTTCCGCAATGGTTGCCACTTCAAATAAGTAGCCGACCGCCACACCCACTCCACCGGACCAAAGCGAAAATAGCGCATCCAGATATGGCTGAAGGCCACCTGGAACAGATAAATACCCACTGCTATCAGCGCGAGCCTGGCAGGGCCGATCTTTGCTTCCATTCCCATTCCGTAACCCATAAAGATGAACACGCAGATAAGCGATTGCAGAAGATAGTTAGTGAGTGCCATCTGTCCCAATGGAGCAAAGATCATCAGCCTTTTTCTCCACTCCTGCTTTTCAAACAGCAGCGCAAAGCCCGCGGCATAAAATAGACAAAGTGCAGGTACGCCGAATGCATATACAATCGGCTGGATGATGCCGAGCGGTTTAAGGTCATAATATGAACCCTTTGTCATCATCACAGCGAGGATAATATTACAGGGGATTCCGATCACTACACCAAGGATCATCGTTTTGCGTATCAGTGCGCGATTCTCCTGCACTTTTGCATAGATGGTATGTCGGGCAATGTAAAAGCCGATCAGGAACATGGCCAGCACCCGGAAGAAGCGGCCGGTGAAGAGAAGGTCGGGGTAACGCCCGATCACCAGTCCGCCCATGTTCATCTTCATGATATCGGGATAATATCCTCTCCGATAGGTGTCGATCACTATATCAAAGAAAGAGGGGCCTTCAGGCGGAGGCGCCGGAGCTGGTGGGCTAGCCAGATGGAGGCACAGCATGATCGCATACTGGATCACCGGAAGTACCATCATGAGCATTGCCATACGCAATACTGTCTTGTCCGTAGACTTACGGAACAGTAACAGGAAGACCGCAGTGATGGCGTACACGGTAAGGATATCGCCTACAAACAAAAACACCGCGTGCAGCAGTCCGAGAATGAACATGATCAGCAGCCGTCTTGAAAACCGCGGCATGAACTTACTGTCCTGCAGGGCAGATCTTTGCATCTGCAGCCCAAAGCCAATCCCGAAAAGCATGGAGAACAGGGAATAGAATTTACCATCGATCAGGAAGTGCTCGATCCATTCAACCACGGAGTCTTCAGGAAACGTGCCGAGGGCATGGTGGCCTTGTTCAGACAACAGGAAATATCCTGAATGGATGGGCATGTTGGCAAAAAGAATACCTAACAAAGCAAAGCCTCTCAAGGCATCCAGCAGTGAATGACGTTCCGAAGAGTTGGTGGGCTGAAGCGTGGACATGCAGTTGATTTTAGTGGGTGGCGCCTGGTTGTAATTGTAGTTAGTCGTGACGTTTGAAAGTATTGATAAAATGTGATATAATAAAAAAGTTGGGATACCACGAAGGGGGGATTTTCGGTTGGGGGTGCGCAGACCATAGCCGTCGGGTTATCTCTTTATCAGGGTTGTCCCGGCAGGGCTGTCATTAAGTTAAGAAACTTCTTTTTCGTAGGCTGGCGTAAGGGCCCCCTCTAAATCTCCCCCTTCAGGGGAGACTTCGTACAGTCATTAATAAAGAGGTGTTCAGCTATATTGGATATATCTACTTTGTTTCAAGCGAAACCTCAAATATAGGCGACGTTAAGTCTCCCCTGAAGGGCTGCCGTGTACCCACATTTTTCCTTTTATATGACCGAATAATTTCTTGATAGCTTGATGGCGTAGAGGAACGCGGCGGACGCGGCGATACGCGACGCGCGCGGCGAATACAAAGTCTGCTATGGCTGTTTTCGCTGCGTACGTCGCGTATCGCCGCGTCCGCCGCGTTCCTTTACGCCATTCAAATACTTATGGGTACACGGTAGCCTGAAGGGGGAGATTTAGAGGGGGCCTTACTCCAATGAACAGCAATGCCCCCCGAAACACACCCTCTATTCCAACACCCACCTCGCCACATCATACAATATATACTTATCCGGATCATTATTAAATATCGTCACATTCGCCACTCCACCCGCTTCAAACTCAAACACGCCCAACGGTATCAATCCAAACAAAGGCCCCGCTTTCCGCTGATCAACATAGATCTTCTCTGTTCCCTTTGAATGCTTCACTTCTACCAGGGTATTCGCGCTCCTTCCATTACCGGGAATCGACGAAACATACACCGCATACTTCCCGCTCTTTTTGATTGGCGCATCATAAGACGCATACGATGATCCCTTCATCAGGTTCCCATCTGTATGAAAATAGGTTCCCCAGAACGGCGTCTGCGCAATCGACTTCTTCACCAGTTTCACCGTTACATATTTATCATCTTCAGAATCGATCTGGATATCGCCTGCGAGTGCCGTTCCCACGGGTATCGTCTTCGCGATAGGCTGTGATTTCTTTCCTGCTGAATCTTCCACCACGAGGCTTACGAGATGCGCTTTCTCCATCTTCATCACTTTCTTCTCTACTGCATTGCCTGCATCCACCACACCATCACCATCGAAATCCCAATAATACTTTACCGCTTTCTGATTACCTGGCGTTTGTTTGAAGGTGAACGTTACTGTTTCTCCCGCGCGTGGCTGTTTGGGCGACCAGTCGAAATCCGCCACCGTTTCCGGCAGAAGATTGATGATCGCACCAGCCTTTTGCAATTTCCCGCGCAGGGTAGAAGTCGGTACATTTTGTGCCGCAATTTTATTGGAAGAAGCCATTGCCGCAGCAATCCCCGCCGCTTCACCCGTCATCATGAACACCGGCTCCATCCGCAGCGACGTCCAGGCAAGGTGACTGGCCGATAAACAGACCGGCACCAGCAGGTTCGTACTTTGCGATGCCTTTGGCACCAGCGCACGATACGGGATCTCATACGCTTTCACCGGCTCCCACAATCCACCGCCGGTATACGCCATTGTGCCATCTGATTTTTTCGTCACCATTGTGGCATGGCTGTCCATCGAATAACTGCCCAATGCAATCGCATCATCCTTTTTTCTATCCACCTGCAGATCCTGCTGACGCATTACATAAGCACCATTCAATCTTCTGCCTTCGCGTATGTAAATATGACGCGGGAAGTTTCCATTATCAGTAAACTCATCTTTCGCCAAGCCCCATTCATTTGCTTCCGTCCGGATACGAAGCGGCACCTGCGGATCATTCTGCAGGAAATAAATATATCCTAATGAATTTTTCCGGTGCATTTGTTCCGTTTTCTTCCGGTCGCTATAATCCGCCGAAGGATAATTCCAGTTAGCACCCGGCATGTCCGCAATATTTGCATCGATCTTTTTATTCGGCACCTTCCAGTATGATTTGAAAACTCTTGATGTACTGTCTTTCAGCAATCCCGCCAAACGAATCGAGTAATCCGCCGGGTCATATCCTACGGGCTTTTCCACCATCACCCGGTTAGCGGGATCATTCGTCATCGTAACACGATAGTTGAATGCCTGTATCGCCGCTGATGATTTCTGTGGCACAGATGGTTCATTGAATACATTCTTTCCATCCGTTCCCAATAGGAAATCAACACCTGCCTTAGCAACAAGATCTCCTGTATAGCTCGCGTCAATAAACACTTTTCCTTCAACCGAAACCTGCCCATTACCCGATATATCACGACACACAATGCTTTTGATCTCCTTTCCCTGTTTATTTACATTCACCAACTCCGTATTGCGCACAATTTTGATAGAGGGATATTCCGCGATCATCTTTTCAAAGATCTCTTCCGCCACTTTCGGCTCAAATGAAGCGCCGGGCAATCCATCAATAATACTCGCTTTAAACTGTGCAGAATTCTCTCCATATTTCTCCCTGTAATAATCAGCAGCCCGCTTCATAAATTCCTTGCTGAGCCCACCTATCGTTGTATGGTTCCCAATATCCGTCACGACCAGACCTCCCTGCGCTACAATTCCACCAACATGTGCCGTCGGCTCAATCAGCAACACCGAAGCGCCCTCTCTTGCAGCCCCAATCGCCGACATAATACCGCCGGGATTCGCCGTATAAACAACCACATCCGCCTCTCTCCCCGCAACCTTATTCATCTTCCCGTCCTTTAAAGCTGTATTCGCGTTCATTCGCGGCAATTCGCGCTCATTAGCGTTTGCATTCTTGTATCGTAAAAGTGCTTCCACAAAGTAATAATCAGCATAATTGATCGGCACATCTATCTCCGACTTATGCGGCAAGTGCCCCGTAGAATGTTTCAGTATAAAATGCTGATTGGTTCCCAGCTCAGCGAGATAAGCAGGGGAGGACAAACTCTTCAACATCATTCCAGCCGCTTCCTGGTATCGCTTTTTATTGGCTGTAGAATAATCCGCCAGCTCCAGCAATGCTGCAGATACGATCGCCGCCGCGGATGCATCACGCGGTGTAGTACTTGTTACAGGTGCATTGAAATCCCAGTAAGGAACTTTATCCTTTGGTAACTTCGGATGATTCAGATAGAACGATGCGATCTTCTCCGCCATTTGCAGGTATCGTTTTGCATGCGTAAAGCGATACGCGACGGTATAACCGTACAATCCCCAGGCCTGACCTCTGGCCCAGGCAGATTCATCGCTATAACCCTGGTGCGTGATCTTCCTGACCGGCTGCCCGGTGATCGTGTCATAATCCACCACGTGATAACTGCTGTTATCCTTGCGGAAATGATTCTTCATCGTCTGATCAGCATGCGCCACAGCAATTTTATAATAAGAAGAATCGCCCGACACCTGCGTAGCCCAGAACAGCAATTCCAGGTTCATCATATTATCGATGATCACCGGGAACTGGTATCCGGGTTTGTCCCATGAACGGATCGTTTTTGTTTTCGCATGATAACGACTGCTCAATGATTCCGCACCCTGTAACAGGGTCTCTTTGTAAGCAGGATCATTCGTGAGCCGATATCCATTCCCGAACGGGCAATACAACATAAAACCAAGATCGTGCGTGGTCTTATTCAGCTTTTCCTTTTCCAACGTCTTTGACCACGCTGCGGCCAGCTCTTTCCATTTATTATCCTTTGTTAACTCATACGTATACCAAAGTGTGCCGGGGAAGAATCCGCTCGTCCAGTCAGATGACTTCACTGTATGCAATGAGCCATCTTCCTTTATCGAACGTGGAAAGCGGGATACATCTTTATGACCAGCCACCATTGAAGCCAGATGCGATTCCACCTTGCTCGTTACCGCCGTTATCTCTACCGCCTGATCCTGCGCACTCACTCCGGTCATGAACATCGAAGCCATTGCCGGTATAAAACTCATCCGTAGGCGCTTCTTCAAATTCTTTTTCATAGTTTCTTATTTATAATATTTCTGCGTATATACTTTTCCATCGGTTGTCAATACAGCCAGGTAGATCCCTTTTGCAAGATGTGCAACCGGTAATATTTTTTTATTGATGCCTGCATTATAAGACACGTCGTATTTTCCAGCGAGACTGCCATTCATCGTATAGATGGCCAGTTGTCCCTTACCCATTTTATCGGAACGGATCGTGTATTCCAGCGATAAAGGATCGGAGGAAGAATTGACGATAAATGAAAATTCTTCCGCAGGAGTTTCTATTTCGTGTATTAGAGCAGGAAGGCTGGTTGACGCTCCTCGTTGCGCTGGTGCCGCACTCAGTATAAGCTGGCTTGTTCCACCGTTCAAACCGGAAGCATTCACTGTAAACTCAATATCAGGTGTAAGCCGATTGACCGTAACGGCCGGGTCGATATATAAAATATCCGACGCGCTCTTCTTCAGTCGTATGGTGATGTTTCCTGTATTCAGCATTGTCGGATCAGATACGCCAAAAGCAATGGTGTCTGCGTTCACCATCAGCATCACCGATGATTTCTTATCGCTGGATAAATAATCCGTATCGCCATTGAATGGAACATAATGAGTGCCGCTATTCCAGAAATTGGCACCCAGCAGACCGTTTAAAGTGTCATGCACTGCCTGTACGTTCTGATCATTTCTCAGGATGCTGATTCCGGGATTTGTGGCATAAGCCTGTGTTTGCGTAGCCGTGAACCCGGGCAGCAACACATAAGCATAAGTATTGTAGCTGCTGTCATTGTCTGCCGTATGATTGCCGTGCTCTTTCCAAAGTGTGATATATTGTTGCGTACGCAGCACGGTGCTTTCGCCTGTTGTAACATCGCTCCAGCGGCCGGATTGCGCTTTGCGCAAGCCACGAAGGGTAGGAGAGCCCGGGAAATAATAGCCGATATCAGCACCGGTTACATTGCCTGACAAATGCGCCCAATTGACATTCGTAAACGTAGCTGGGGCGCTTTCGGTGCCAAAGCCAGACGCCTGTGCTACACCATTTATCTGGAATGTATTTGAATTATTACTGCTGATCTTCCGTTGGTCGATATAGGTAGAAACTGTTTTATTATCGTTGTTATAGATTGATGCGCCCAGTGCAACGATCTTTCCGTCAAACAGGAACCATGATTTCTTTGCATTCAGCGTTGTTCCATATGGAGTGAGGAACATTCCTGTTGTTCCATATTTTCCCAGCAATGAACTGCCGCCCACCCATGCATTATTGCTGTTGCGGTTTTGCGTAGCCGTTACGCTGTCCTCAACAGTGGTGCCGGGCAATCTGTATGCATTCACCGTTGGCCAGAAGAAATTATCGTATTGCAGCAGGTCGTTGTTGTTGAGATAGGTCATGCCATCAGAAGTATGCCAGCCTTTCAGATTCTCGCCATTGATCAGTTCGTAGTTGTAGATCCTGGAAGAATGCATGCTGATGCCGAATGCATAACCCGGTGTTTGATGAACGGCTCTGTCCATTCCGGAAAACTGGCGATAGGTATGATAAGAAGATCTTGCAGGAATGGCATTATCTGCCAGCAGATCTTTCACAAGTGTGACGGAGAGTAACGAGTTCAGACCTGTATAAGGTGTGGCGAAGGTACTGTCACTGATCAGCCAGTGTTTTACCATGGAACTGATCCTTGCAGCGTCTGCCGGACCGGTCATTTCCTTCATCAGTAGCAATGCTTCTACCAGTGATCTTCCCTGGCCATGTTCAGACGAAGTTCTTCGCGCGATCTCCCTTCCCCTTACCATACTCATCATTCCTCCTTTGAACATAAGTGGCTCGAAGGCATCGTACACCCATTTCACCACATTGGCTTTTGCAGGATCGGTAATGTCGCAAGGGGTATCTGAAAATAAATAAAGAATGTCTGTCAGGGTCGTGAATAGTGCAAGACCATAAGCACCATTGTAAGCATGTTTTGTATGCTGAATGAATGATCCGTCTTCATAAAAACCATCGCCCGTATTTACATATTGGAACACCGGACTCAACTGGTCTCTTGCGTAGAAAAGGGACACTGAATCATCTGCCGCAAGACTGCGGATAGCCATGACCGTACTTGCCCAAACAAGGTTGGCTCCGGTGTACTCTCCCGTATTGGGCATGCAATGCCTAACCGAATTGGTGTAGTTCTGGCGTTGGGTACTGCTAAGGTCATCATACATCAATACAGCAATGTCATTGAGACGAAGTGGCGAACCGATACGGTAATCCCACCAGTTTCCTGTGCTGCCGGAACCAGATACCGGCACCGTTACGGTTTCGTTATATTGATTCCGGTACAGCCAGTCAAGTGCGTAGATAATATCATTCCGTAAAGTATCATTATCAAACAATGCTGCTCCCTGTGTGCGATACGCAAGCGCCATTGTTTTCAGTCGGGAATAGCTGGTAGTGATTTGATCAGAGGTAGAATAATTAAGATCTGTCCAAAGCTGTGTTCGCGCAGTAGTATCCTGTATAAAATTTGTCCGCCAGGTAGAATTGCCGCTGTTATTGATCGCCTGAACACGTGAACTGACTTCCGGATCAGCCATTGAATAATTGCCACCGGTCAGGAAGCGAGCCCATTTATGCCTCAGCGAATCGAAGTTTCCCGCAGAGGGTGTAATAGGCAATGCCAGTGCGTAGCTTTGCAGGCTCGTATAAGTACCTGTGTTAAGACTGATACTCGTGAGTGTGCGCACACTTGTTCCAATATTTGTATATACGCCATTCCAGGTAGAAGAAGACGCTATTGTTCCGATCGCATACTTTTCTTCATCTCTTCCAAGCATAAAGCTGAGCCCTGTGAAGCTGTGTAAGGTTCCACTAACCACGCTTGCCCTTCTTTTTATCGAAGGCTCGATGGTAATGCCTGCGCCAGCAGTTCCTCCGGTAGTATCCGTTATCTCGAAGCGTATCATCGCAGTGCCTGTGGCGGCTTTAACACCACTGAGAACGATATACTTCCTGATGCCGGCAAATCCTACAGGGAAAGTCCGTGATGCAGCCGTCGTCCCGACTGCCAGCGCCAATCCACCCTGTACAAAGCTATTGGTCAAACCACCTGAACCACCAAAGGAAGCACTATTACAGATCAGGGTTTTTCCTTTATTCACATGAACAATGCCATTGTTAAGCACCAGTGGTACAGAACCAGACCGCAAGGTCAGATCATTTTTTATAATGATGCCACCTGCGTGATCAACTGTTAATCCATGTATCGATCTTCCAGACGGGACTTCATATCCCTCGGTGATCGTTGTTGAAGGGTTGGCAGCTGCTGTATTGGTAAAATAGGTAAGGAATAAGGAGGCACTTCCCCCGAATGTAAAAGGATCTTCGA
The DNA here is from genome assembly GCA_040509495.1 of Chitinophagaceae bacterium. Classification (GTDB taxonomy): domain Bacteria; phylum Bacteroidota; class Bacteroidia; order Chitinophagales; family Chitinophagaceae; genus Terrimonas_A. The sequence continues at coordinate 13,859 of JBEVKW010000287.1, forward strand.
GCACGCCTGCCTGAGAACGTTCTGTACGCAAATTGCCCGAACTCGTTGCATTGCCATTAGGGCCGGTACCCACAACCGTATTATCCATCGTGAGATTTGTCCGGTTGTTAAAGATCCCGTTCAAGAGGATTAGTTTAGACGACACACTGAGAACCACGTTAAGATTTACTCCATAAGAATTATCAATAGTAAGCTGACGGAAAACACTGAAGGTGCCGGTGCCGCTGATGCCGGTGACAGCACTGGCCTGCGCCATCGTAATGCCGCCCGTGGTGGAAGGCGTAGTGCCTTCGATCGCATAAGGGGCATAGAGAATGCCGTTATTGGTAATGCTTCCATGTATGATCACCGCTTTGCTGAAAGTTGTATTCGCTTTCACCGCTTTCAGGATACCGGAACTATTGATCACCAGATGACCATTTATCTCCAATGGATATGCTGATGCAGAGAACTCGATCGTGCCGGATAATTCAATTCTCCCTGCTGTGGTATTGCCCGTGGTTTTGTTCACTGTTACAACGGCACCGCTTACCACTTCAACCGTATCGTTTGATGCAGGTATCACACCGCCAACCCAGGTGGTGACATCCTGCCAGTTTCCACCAGTAGCCGTAGATGTTTTTTTTGATTGTGCGGAGGCTTGCACCGCAACAAAAAGCAGCAGTCCCAGGCAAAGTTTCATTGTATAGAAGTTTAGAGGTTTATGCTTAAACTGGAGCCGTCTTTCTTCAGATCTGCGCTTAGTTGCCTTGCTCCGATACTTAGCTTGAGTGTTCCGCCAAGTTGTAAAGGATCGCTCAGGGTTAATTTGTTTGAATGATATTGCAGCAGGCAGGGACGGTCCACCTGTATGGTCGTTTCTCCTGTGACCTTCAAACTGCCTGCTTTATGAAAAACAGCCATCACCATTCCATCCTTGAAAAGAATAGCCTGACAAGCTGTATCATTACGGATGATATTCCATTGTTGAGAACCTGCTGCCTTGATTTCCCCGGGAGAGGAGTAAAAGCTTACCAGATATGCGGCCGCATCATCGTTCTTATGTTCAATCATGGGCTGAAAGATTTTTCCTTTTACTTCGGTGGGTTGCTCTCCTTCGTTGATGGATCTCCAGCTGCCGGTTGTATCTCTTAAGATTATTTTGCCGTCACCAGTTGTTAAAAGAGAGTACGAGAATCCATTATGATATAGATGCTCTTTTGCTGAAAATGGATGAACGCCCGGTTTACTGATCTTTCTGTTTCCAGCCAGCACCGGTTCGCGCCAGCGTGACTGATCGAGTACTGTATACACAGGGGTGCTGATGTTTCTACGTGTAAGACCTGCGATCAGTGCGATCATTTGATCACCCCGCATGATCCATGCTTTACGCGCCGTCAGCAAACTGCTGTCTTTACGTAACGCGTAATGCATCGCGGTAAGCCCGCTTTGTCCATCGGTAACGGTCCCCGCAAGATCCATTCTTTCGATCTTTGCCTGGGGATCAAAACTCGTGATGCCTGGAAGGTATTGCCAATCCCACAACGGCATCATATCAAAATATTCTTTCCCGTCTTTCACCAGGTAAACATTGCCGGCGTGCAGCAACTGGCCTTTTTTGTTTTCTGAATTGATAGATTCTGTTGGAAGGGTACGGGTTGAAATAGTTTTGATGAATACACTAAAGCCGGGCTGATGATAGGTTGCAAAGTCACTGTATGGGAAATCATGAAAACCGGGTTTGCGTGTGTTCAGCCTGTATTCTTCCGCCATGCGATCGATCGATGCTGCACGGGAAGGATCCAGCCCTGACAGAAAACCTGCTACATACTGCATCGATATTCCTTTCAACTGTCCTTTCCGACTCACTGCACGATCGACTGTTGCCGGCGTGGTGTAGTTATTCCTGCTCATCCATTGCCAGCCATGCATCACATAGTTCGTCAGCAGCGCGGCTTTGTCAGCAGGATAAGCCCAAACCGTTCCCTGCAATTGCCAGCCGATGCGCAAGAGATCATTCAGGTAATCTATTCCGTAATGAAAAGATTGGAGTCTTGCCCCATGCTGGTAAAAGCTGTAATCGGGTTGTATTCCTTCGGCTGTATCATTTCTTATCTCCGCTACGATCAACCGGCGACTGTTTTCAATGATCGAATCATTCTTTATAAAAGCCCCGTAATGCATTGCGAGGTCAGCACTCCAGATCAGGTTTGCTCCTGTTCCCCTGACCCGATATTGGGCCAGCACCTGAAGCGCACCCTGCCGCTGTGTTCCGGTCAGTTGGTTGCCGGCAATGGCAAGAATGCTTCGCATGATCTGCGGGATCCCGATCTCATTGTGCCACCAGTTTGGATTCTGGAATTTCTTTTCCAACCATGCATCCAGTGCTTTGGATAGCGTATTCCAAACGCGTCCATCTTTATAATATTTTGAAGATGGCGTAGCCCAGGCTATCGCCAGCTCTTTCACCCGATCAAGATGAATGGCCGTTTTCCATTTGGATTTGGCTACGTCATTGTAGTCAATATCATCCCACTGATTCGCACTGTTCAGGTTGAATGCGAATTTTTCAATTCCAGGCGATGAACTGCGTTGGATAAGATGCCGGGACAAGCGATTGATGATCGTATCTGCATCCGGTTGCTGCGACAGCGATGTAAAGCTCACAAAGAGCAGACAAGCCGCGAAGACAGCTTTCAGGTGAATACCTGTTGAATTGTATATGTGATTTATTCTACCAGTCATCGGTACGAAAAGAAGACATGGGAATGCCTTCATTGTTATAGATTTCACCTTTCACCCAATTCTTAAATGCATAACGAATAGCCAACGGCTCTTTTACTTTATCGCTCCACACAGTGATACCTTTTTCTTTGGTGATCTCGGCTTGGGCCGGATAAAATATTTTATCGATGCCTGCCACTTCAAACAGTGTTACTGGTTTGTAATAGGAAGTGATCCCATTCTCCGCATTCCTGAACTGGATGGTTACTTTGCCATCCTTAACAGTGTGAGATTGATACACCGGGCCATTGTAAGCGATGCCTTTGAAGTTGTACGTTTTGTTCAGTGCGATATAGGCGAGACGCCGTGCAACAATGGCTTTATCTGCCGGATGAATACATGTCTTCTCACCCGCATCCAACGCAATGGCCATACCGCTGTTGGAAATTGAGTCCAGCGCTTTCAACTGCGCTTCGCGAAGAAATGCAGAACGAAGTGAATCAGCGCCATTGTATTCGTACGGAGCGATCTGGACATAATAGAACGGCAATTCAGCATTGTTCCACTTGGACCTCCATGATTTCACCAAAGCGGGGAGGAGGCGTTTGTACAATGCCGGTTCTTCGACATCTGATTCGCCCTGGTACCACAAAAAGCCACGAATGCCATATCCTTCCAATGGCGCGATCATCCCATGATAAAGCGAAGCAGCAGCCCTTCTCGGCACAGTCATCTTACTGAGGTCAACAGGAACTTTAATACCGAAATCTGCAAGGCTCTCCGGCGTCATCCATGGCTGTATGGCAGAACCGCCCCAGTAAGAACCTATTATACCAACCGGTACGTTCAGCTTTTTCTGTAACACTTGTGCATAGAGATAACTAATCGTACTGAAATATTTCACCACTTCAGCCGAACTTTCACGCCACACGCCTGTGCAACTATCCTGCGGTCTACCCGCAGCAATGCGGTCCATTTTATAGATCCTGATCAGCGGGTTGTCAGCTTCCAGATAGATCTCATTTGCATTCAGTACAGGCTGATTCATTGCGCCTCTCACCGGCATTTCCATATTGGATTGCCCGGAACAAAGCCAGACTTCTCCCAGTAGAACATTTGATAGCGTTCTCGTTTCAGATCCGCTTTTGATAGTGATCGTATACGGCCCACCGGCTTCAGCTGTTTCGACATTTACTTTCCAGGTACCTTTTTCGGAAGCAGTCGCCGTATATGTTTTATTATTCCAGGATGTCTTTATACTGATCTTCGCGTTCCTGGCACTCTTGCCCCAGATCGGCGGTGTCGACTTTCGCTGCAGGATCATATTGTCTGCAAAAAGCGAAGGCAACTGAACCTGCGCGATCAGTATGCAGGGACTGATCATTAATGCGATCATCAGCACCTTCTTACGAAATCCGTGAGATATCTTTTTATATAAGCTCATGAATGATTATGGTTCTATGATTACATCTACACTCTGGATCGTCTCTTTCTTTGCATCAATATTGGCGTTAGCCGAAATGAAATAAGCCTTATACGTTCCCGGCTTTTCGTAAACATGCGCATAGCTGGTAAGTTTCGCATCCGCAATACCTTTGATCGCCACAGGTCTGTCGGGGCCAAGATCAACCTTGCCGGTGCTGAATCCTTTTGTGATCACCCAGGTTTCGCTGGTCAGGGTTGACGGTGTAACCGCTGTTCCGACAAGTGAAATGGTCGTTGCAGAGATCGTAGTAGCTGTTGGTTCTGTTTGCGGATTCTGATCGACGGTGGTAAATCCGGACGTCGTCATATTGCCGATCACCTGTGTGCCGAGTGATGCAGTGGTAGAGCTGAGATTGAAGTTCTGCACTCGCCATGTACGGCGTAATCCGTTTTGTGCCGAAGGCCGGTAAATGTATTTGAAGGCGAGATAGAGTGGTTTTCCTTCCTGGATGAGGTCGGTGATATCTTTTGCGCCCGAAGGAACATAGGTTGTTGCGGTTGCGATCGTAAACCGGTTAGTGATATCCGTCCAGGTTGCCTGGCGTACGTTATCAAACGAAGTGTAGTTGCCATTGAAGTCTGAGGAAGCCTGCACGGAGAATTGATTGGCCTGCGTTCCATACTGCACGTTCGTGTTGAACGACATGTTCAATGTACCCTGTTCTAGCGTTCGCCCGGATCTGTATTCATAGTCATGAAACACTTCACCGGAAAAGAAACTGATCAATCCTGCATCGCCTTCAAATTGAAACACGACAGGTTCACCAACTTTGAATGCTGTAGCCGGTAAACTTACTTTCAGATCAGGCACACCGCCATTCACCTCGAGGTCTTTCGTGCAGGAAGTTTGGATGAATATCAGCATCATCAGGCTGATACCGGTCAATATATTTGTGATAGTATTTTTTTGCATCGCCATCGTTTTACCATTTATCATTTTGCTGCAGATTTTTGTTTAGTGCCAGTTCCCTTGCAGGAATCGGGAAGATCACGTGTTTGTCAGAAACGTTTCTGAACGTAAGCGCGTAATACTGGCCGGAGGCTTCAAGCCCGATCAGGTTCTCAACCGCTTTCATGGTTGGAACAAATATTCCCCAACGGATCAGGTCATGTTTTCGGTGTAATTCAAAACACAGTTCTCTTGAACGTTCCTTAATGATCTCCTGGAAAAATGATTCATGATCCATTCCGGATAGATTGTACTCATCAGGGTTTACAGCATTCGGTAATAATTTCCCAAAGGCGCGTTTCCTGACAAGATTGATGGCATTGTATGCGTCCTGTGTTGGCCCCTGGTTCACTTCATTGTCTGCTTCAGCAAACATGAGCAACACATCCGAATAGCGCAGCAATGGCATGTTTTGCGGGGTTGCGTTATTTGATTTAGGTGTAAGCAACTCGTACTCTCTTCTGAACTTGCCGATATTGCGTGTCCATAAAGCACTGGCGGGCGTACTTGCCTTCATAACTTTCGTTGTACCGGAATAGGAGAAGGGGGCAATGGCCCAGTCGCGACGAAGATCTCCAGGTGCATAAGAGTTGTATAATTTGGATGTTGCATTGATAAATCCATACGCCACGCCAATTGTCTGATCAGTGGATTGAATACCATTCCAGGCGCCAACACACCCGGTTTCATTATAGGCATTGGTATTGTTTCCCCAGAATTCCACTTCCCAGATGCTTTCTTTGATATCATATTTATCCTGGGCGTAGTTGATAAAGACCTGCGAGTAGTCAGGGTTCAGTGCATGTGCCGAGCCTGCATCATCTATGATCTTTTTTGCCCAGTCTCTTGCTGCCTGGTATTTGCTTACATCACCGAGTGGTTTGCCTGCCATGGTCAGGCAGACTCTTGCCAGCAATCCTCTCACGGCTGATCGATTGATCCGGCCACCGTGGCCGGCCGTGCTTGCCGGCAATACCAGCGTTTCCGCTTCTTCCATATCAAGCAGAATCTGCGCATACACCTGTGCAATGGTGGCGCGTGATACAGCTGTTTCATTGGCGGAAGCAGTGGGTTGAGTGATCAATGGTACGCCACCCCAATGCTGCACCAGTAAGAAGTAGTAATAGCCACGCAGGAACAGTGCTTCGCCTTTAATGATGTTTTTGATATCGTCCGGTACTTCTGTGGCCAGTGGGATATTCGCTAATAGTACATTCGCGCGGTTGATGCCATCGTATAATGACTTCCAGAGGTTCTGCACATCGGTATCAGTCGGAGAGAAGTTATATACCTGCACGCCGGCGATCACCGTATTGCGGGCATAGAAGCCCTCATCAGCTTCGTTACCCAGCCGCGCGGTATAGATCTGTTTGTAAAAACCCGCGTCGCCCATTACATCATACACCGCGGCGAGTGCGAAATTCAATTGCTTTTCTGTTTTGTAATAGGTGACAGGGGAGAGGAAGTCCGTTGGCTTCGTGTCTAGAACTTTATTGCATGCTGTCAGCAATGTTCCGGTTGTTAACAGCATTATGCAGGCAAGGCGTTTCATCGTGTATTTGTTTATAGTGGTCTGATGAACTTGTGTTGTGAAGTCAGTCGTTAATTAAAAACCGGCGCGTACGCCGAATACGATCGTGCGAGCGTGCGGGTAAGCAGAGTAGTCAAATCCCGGCGTGAGCACGCTATTCCGGACAGATACTTCGGGATCCATACCGGAGTAGTTCGTCCAGGTCAGCAGGTTTTGTGCAGACAGGTTTATGTTCAGTGATTTCATGAATACCCTGCGCAGGTATTTCGCCGGAACATCATAACCAAATGAAAATGTTTTTAACCGCAGGTATGATCCATCTTCCAGAACACGGGAAGAATGACGTCCCGCAGGACCCTGACCACCGGCTCTGAAATTTGCATTGGTCTGGTTCTCCGGCGACCAGCGATCAACATAGGATTTGTATTGATTCAGGTCGGTAATGAGCAAGGTATTTCCTTCGAAGAACAGCCGGTTGGCATTATAGATATTATTTCCATAAGACCATTGAAAGAAAATATTCAGCTGGAAATTCTTGTAGCGGAAATTATTGGTAAATCCGCCGATATGCTTCGGCATGCCATTCCCAATGATCGCCTGGTCATACGCATCCACCACGCCATCGCCGTTCAGATCCCTGTATTTGATATCACCGGGCTGGATCGTGCTGCGCTCGTTTCCATTCGTAGGCACATCCTGCCTGAGTGTGTACGTATTATTATTGTTGTTGAAATCTTCATACTGGTACACACCGTCGAAAATGTAACCGTAGAACATTCCTGCCGGCTGGCCAACCTGAGATAGATAAAGAGGGGAGTTATTGTATTGCGTGAATACACTCACGAAATTGAAAAGGTTCTGCTGGTCGCCGGAGAGCGCCAGGATCTTATTCCGGTTAAAACTGATATTGAAGTTAGATTCCCAGCGAAAATTCTTTTTATCGATGTTGACTGTGTTCAGGCTGATCTCGATCCCTTCATTCCGGATCTTACCGATATTCCGGTAAGCTTTTTCATAACCGGATGTAAAGGGCACATCTGCGAAGAAGAGCAGATCGCTTGTGTTCTTGCGGTATACATCAACCGTAAGATTGATCTTGTCATCCAGGAAACCAAGATCAAATCCGGCGTCTATTTGTGCGGTGCTTTCCCATTTTAATTCAGCATTGCCAAGGTCGTTTGGGATCACCCCATTGGTCGGCGTACCATTATTGAAGGAATAAGAATACCTGATCGGCATCATCAGGCTTGGCAGGTAAGCAAAATCGGCAACACGGTTATTTCCCGTTACACCATAGCTTGTACGGATTTTTGCTGCTGATATGATACGATTGTTCTTCAGAAATTTTTCTTCGGCGAGATTCCAGGCAAAGGCGCCTGAAGGAAAGTATCCCCAGCGGTAACCGGGCGCAAACTTGGAAGAGCCATCACCACGGAGCGTTGCGGTAAAGAGAAAACGTGAGTCGATACTGTAATTTGCTCTGCCGAAAACGGAGACCAGTGTTGAGCGGCTGGAGGAAGACCTGATGCTGTAAGGAGTTCCTTCATCCAGACCATCGATGCCGAGTTCTTCATTGGGCACCAGCGTCGCGGCGTATCCGTTTGTGCTGACAGAAGTATTCTGCATGGAAAAACCTGCCAGCAGGTTCAGCTTATGATTGTTTGGAAGGCTCTTATTGTAGTTCAGCGTGTTCTCATTGATCCAGATATTGCGTTCAGCATAAGTCACGGAACCCCATTGTCCTCTTGTATTCAGCGGATTTAACGGAGAACCCTGTGTTGTTTTTGAATTATAGAACGCGTCATTCCGTTGCGTGCGGTTATTCAGCGCACCGGTTGCACGGAAGGTCAGATCCCGCGCTATCTTATATTCGAGGTAAGCATTGGCGATGATATCCGTGATCTTACCCCGCCGGAACTCGTTATCGTTTGTAATAACAGGATTCAGCCTGATCTCATTATTGGTCAGGTTCTCCGGGTCTGATTCTTCTTCCAGCAGGTTGATGGCAGAAGCAGCAACAGGACGATAACCCCATACCCGGTATAACAATGCGGTAGATTGATTGGTTTCTGATTCCGGACTTGATACAGGCTGTCCATTGGTAGCAGTTCTGCTATAATTGAGACTGACGCCAGCTTTTAATTTGGTGCTGACTGTTTGATCGATACCAATTCTTCCCTGGTAACGTTTGAATCCTGAATTGCGCAGGATCCCATCCTGGTCGAATACAGAGCCGGAGATATTATATTTTGTCTGCGCATTGCCACCGCGAAGACTCAGATTATACATGCTGGTAATAGGTGTGTTCGATAGTATGGCATCCTGCCAATCCACACCCGCCTGTCCTCTATAATCATCCAGTGTTTTGCCATAGGCCTGCAGATAACGATCCTGCGTGACCTGCGGTTTCAGTTCAAGATTATACTGAACGAAGTCATACGGCGTCATCATATCCATCTTTTTCCGGATAGACTGAAAACCCTGAGAGGTGCTGAAGTTGATCGTCATCTTTCCGGCCTTTCCTTTTTTGGTGGTGATCACTACAACGCCATTTGCCGCGCGGGCTCCATAGATCGCCGTTGCGGAAGCATCTTTCAGGATGTTGATCGATTCAATGTCTTCATTATTTACCGCGGCAGCCTGCAGATCTTCTACCGGAAAACCATCGATCACATACAGGGGTGCGTTTGATTGTGTCAGCGAATTCGCGCCACGGATAACGATCTCCTGTGTTACACCGGGCTGTCCATCATTCGAGCTCACCTGCACACCGGCAATGCGACCTGCCAGCGCTTCGGTAAAAGACGCAACCGGCGCCTTGCTCACATCTTCCATATTTACCTGGGCAACGGAACCGGTCAGGTCTTTGCGATTCACCGAACCATAGCCGATCACCACCACATCACCCATGCTTGTTTCTCCATTCTTCAGGGTGATCTTCAGCGGCATTTTCTGTGGTAATTGCAGTTCCGTTTTCTGATATCCAACATAGCTTATCTCCAGGATGGCTTTTCCTCCTGTGGCATCCATGATCTGGAAATTTCCTTTATCATCGGAGATAGTTCCTGTTGAAGAAGTGCCTTTAATGTTGATCGAAGCACCGGCAAGCGGTGCCGCATCTTCACCAATGATCTGCCCATGGATCAACACGCCATTTGCTGGCGCGGGCAACGTGTCTTTAGCAGATGCAGATGAAAGCCCTGACTGATTTTTCGTGATCGTAATCGTTTTATCCTTTCCTGTCCAGCTATACTGATCACCCAGCACCACTTTTAATACCTGGTCGGTGGTGGCGCTGCTGAACTGAAGCGTGACTTTCTGCTGATCGTTCAACTGCTGGTTACTGTAAAAAAAGGAGAACCCTGTTTTGGAGCGGATATACCTGAACACTTCCGATAGCGGGGTCTGCTTAAATTGTGCGGGATACTTGTCGGTAGGCATCTGTGCTGTCGCCGAATGGACGACGGCGCAAGCAAAAACCAACAGGAAAGACCGAAGTAAATTCTGTAATGAAATAGACATAAGCAATCGTTTGGTCGATTCGTTTTGTCTTTAGACAAGGCAGATGCAAGAACGGGTGACATTTTTGGGATACTTTTTAAATAAAATTGTAGGTTTGGGATCTAACGATCGCTGTTCTTACTATGCCAACCGACGACCAAACGCTTCTACACCGGATGCAGCAAGGAGATGAATCTGCATTTGGCGAGATCTTCTCCCACTACCACCAACGCTTACTGATGGAGGCATTTTTCATTTTACAGGATGAGCAGCAGGCAAAAGATATCGTCCAGGAAATCTTTATTGAATTCTGGAAAAAACAGCATTGGAAAAATATTCACTCGCTGAGCGCTTATCTTGGTACAGCCGTCCGGAACCGGTGTCTTAATCATCTGCAATCGGCCAAAACTGCTGAAAAGCGGCAGGAAGCTTACAAATATCTTGCAAGCGTGCGGGAGACCGCTGATGACCCATCTTATAATGATACAGCAATTCACCAGGATGACAAGATCGATCAGATGCATGTTGCCATTGATAATCTCCCGCAGAAAACTGCAGAGATCTTCCGGCTTTATTATCTCGAAAAAAAGAAGCGAAGTGTGATCGCCGGTGAATTGGGGATCAGTGTAAACACGGTAAAGACCGTATTGCTAAGGGGATTAAAAGTTTTACGGTCAAAATTGAAATAGCTGTCACCCGTTTCGCCGAATCACTGTCTAAATACAACCATGGACCATAGCCAGGAATATATAAAGAACCTCATCTTTGAAAAATTAAGCAGCACTATTCATCCGGATGATGACCAGGTGCTGCAATCGCTGATCAGCAAACCCGGACCTGCACAGGAACTGTGGAATGAAGTGAACTCGTTCTATGAGAAAGAGGAGGCGAAAAAGTTTTTATCATCCGTCGATACCAAAGCGGAATGGAAACTTGTTGAAGACAGGATCGGTAAGCCTGCACAAAAGGCAAAAGTCTTGCGATTGCTTCTTCCCGCCGCCATTGCCGCGTCGGTCATAGCAGGCGTGTTGCTGCTTCGCCCTGTGTCATCACCAACCGGGCAGGGACAACATCTTGCCGGGAAATCAGGAAAAGAAGAATCCAGGATAATTTTCCAGGTAGAAGGCGGTGAGCCTATTGGCCTGAGCGATTCAGTGCAACAGACGATTGCCGCGGAGGGAGGAACCACACTCACCACCGATGGTAAATCGCTTACGTATGATGCAGGCAGCAGTAAATGGGCACGGATCGCTGTGCCTGCAGGAAAAGACTATAAAATACAATTATCTGATAAGTCAGAGCTTTGGATCAATTCAGCCACGACAGTGCGGTTTCCCATGAATTTTTCAGGAGATACAAGAGAAATAGAATTGAATGGTGAAGCTTACCTGAAGGTTTCTGCCGATGCAGCCCATCCTTTTATTGTTCGCATGCCGGGTGCAGACATAGAGGTGGTGGGAACACAATTCAATCTGAACAGCTATGATAGCGGACAGGTGAAAGTGGCATTGGTTGAGGGAAAAGTAAATCTTAGTTCTGTTGCGGGAAAAGTAGATCTTAAACCTGGTCAGCAGGGGACGGTGACGAATGGAAGCTCACCAGCCGTAAGTATTTTTGATAAGGCCGAAGTGCTTTCCTGGATGAATGGGCAGTATAATTTTTATAATGCGCAGGTATCGGAAATAGGAAGGATCCTGGAGAGATGTTATGGCTATACGGTTGTGATAAAGGATAAAGGAGTGAGGCAAAAACGTTTTACGGGAATGATCGATAAGAACAAGTCTGTTACTGATTTTCTTAACAGACTGTCGAGTGGGATGGAGGTGAGCTGTACGTTTAAGGATGGAGTTGTCGAGATAAATTGAGCGTTGGGCACCCTCTAAATCTCCCCCTTCAGGGGAGACTTGGCACTCCGGCACCGAATAATTTCTTGATAGCTTGATGGCGTAAGGGAACGCGGCGGACACGGCGATACGCGACGTGCGCGGCGAATACAAAGTTTGCTATGGCTGTTTTCGCTGCGT
>JBEVKW010000288.1:0-8033 GCA_040509495.1 Chitinophagaceae bacterium
ACCCTGGGTGGCGGGATCTATATCATCGCCTATCCGAAAAAAGATCGATTCCTCGAAGTACTGGTCGATAAACAACAGCACTTTTCCATTATTGCCGACACAAGCGACCCGATACGTAAAAGAAAGTTTGTGAATTCACCGGAAAACGACGCCTTTTCTCTCTATCAGCAGGAGATGTCTAACAAGGGAAGAAAGATCGATTCGCTGAATACATTGATGACAGCAGCCCGTAATCCCGCTGATTCCACCCGCCTTTCAGCCGAAATGAAGAGAATAACGGATGAGGTCACCACATTCCGGAAGACAGTCTCCGCTGCAAATCCGAGCAGCCTGCTTACCGTATTGATGCACCTCATGGAAGAGCCAAAAGTGCCCCCGGCCAGCCAGCATCCCGGCGGTAAATATGACTCAACGTTTGCTTACCGTTATTTCAAAGACCATTATTGGGACGGCGTTAATTTCTGGGATGACCGTATCACCCGCACGCCGGCTTCTCTTTTTGAAGAACGGGTAGACAAATATTTCAACACCCTCGTTTACCCATCACCTGACTCAGTCAATAAGGAGATCGACCGCATGCTGGCCTTTGCCACGCCAAGCAAAGAAGTGACCCGCATCCTGCTGGTACGTTTTGTTACCCGTTATCTCAACATGCGGTATATGTGGGAAGATGCTGTGTTTGTTAACCTTTTTACCAAATACTTCTCTCAGAAAGAATACGACTGGCTAACGCCACAAGGAAAAAAGATGATCACCGACCGCGCTTACAGTCTCATGGCAAACATCATGGGTAATCCTGCGGAAAACATCTCCCTGCCAGACACGGCAGGCGTGATCAAAAACCTGTACGGAGATACCTCCCGCTTTACGGTTGTTACTTTCTGGGATCCCACCTGTGGCCACTGCCGCGAAACACTTCCACTGCTGGATTCTATGTACCAGGCAAAATGGAAAGCGGCCGGTGTGAAAATGTACTCGGTAGCGAAAGAAACAGACGGATCTAAGAACGACTGGCTCAAATTTATACGCGAGCATCATCTCCAGCAATGGACCAACGTGTACTACTCCAAAGAAGAAGAAGACAAACGCATCGCTGCAGGCATTCCCGGCTATTCACAACTTTATGATGCCCAGGTTGTACCAACCGTTTACCTGCTTGATAAGGAGAAAAGGATCGTTGCCAAAAAGCTCACCTGGCAGCAGACAGATGAGATCCTTCAGCTCAAGTTGAAGCAACCCTAGTGCAAAAACACTAACCCCGACCTTATAACGTTATACTCTTTTGAAACCATCACTATGATCAAATACTGGCTGCCCGCAACCTTGTTCTGCCTGCTAACAGGAACGGCTTCGTCACAAACCCTTTTCACCTATGGCTCGCATCAAGCCAGCGCACAAGAATTTCTGAAAGCCTTCAACAAGAATAATCCGCCCGGCACCAAGCCTAAAGCTGAGGCAATGAAAGAATACCTCGAGCTGTACATCAACTCGAAGCTGAAGATCCAGACAGCCTATGATCTCGGTTATGACACCCTTCCGCAGATCAGGGTGGAAACGGAAAATCTCCGGAATACGATCGTCGATAATTATATGAGTGATCCGCAAGCCGTTACCCGTCTTTCCAAAGAAGCCTTTCAACGTAGCCTCAAAGACATTCGCACAGCTCATCTCTTCATTTCCTTCCATAATAAAGATGGCGTGTTCGATACGGCCGCCGCAAAAGCAAAGCTGGTCAGCGTTGAAAAGCGGCTTGCAAAGGGCGATGACTTTCTCTCCGTGGCGCAACAGCTTTCAGATGATCCTGCCGCTGCAGCCAATAAAGGCGATCTCGGATTTGTAACCGTGTTTACCCTGCCTTACGAACTGGAAACCCTGCTCTATTCTACACCTGCAGGCCGTTATTCAAAAGTGTATACGTCAAAGGCTGGCTATCATATTCTCAAAAACCTGGGCGAAAGAAAAGCGTTGGGAAAGATCAAGATCCAGCAGATACTGCTGGCCTTTCCGCCCAATGCAACGGATGCTGTTCAGAAAAAAACAGCACTTCTTGCAGATTCCCTTTATCTACGTATTACAAAAGGCGACGACTTTGGCAAACTTGCTGCCTCATTCAGCGATGATCATAACAGCGCTGCGCGCGATGGAATGACTCCCGAGATCAGTGTTGGTGAGTATGATCAGCAATTTGAAAAAACAGTCTGGTCTCTGGCAAAAGATGGTGAGGTAAGTAAGCCATTCAAGACCTCTCACGGTTATCATATCGTAAAAAGACTTCGCCTTATCCCTGTTGTGGCTAACCCCGCCGACAAAGAGAACAATCAGCAGCTTGAAGTGCTAGTCAGGGCTGATGACCGCTGGAAAACAGCCCGGGATTTTATTTATGCGCGCGTAAAAAACAAACCAGGGATCCAGGAGTCCGGCATCAAGGAAGCCACGCTATGGGCAGCTACAGACAGCATGATCGCAGGCAGGGCTGTACAGGAAATAGACATGCAATCAGCGCTCTTTCATATCGGCTCTTCAGTGCTCCATTTCTCTGACTGGCTTCAACATGTGCAAACATACCGCTACATGCCTGGCGGCGCAACCGTTCGCCCTTATTCATCCCTGATGGAAGACTTCAGGAACAATGCAATGTACCAGTATTACCGCGACCACCTTGAAGACTACAATGAAGAATTCAAAAATCAGATGGCTGAATTCCGCGATGGAAATCTTTTCTTTGAAGTAATGCAGCGTGAAGTCTGGAACCGGGCGCAAACAGACACGGTAGCGCTGGAAAAACTTTACGAAAAGAATAAAGCGCAATACACCTGGCAACCAAGTGCCGACGCGATCGTATTCTTTTCAAATGACCAGGCCACAGCCCGGGCACTTGCCGAAGAGCTCAAAAAAACACCCGCTGCCTGGAAAGCCCTCGCAGAAAAATACAATGAAAAAGTAGTAGGGGATTCCGCACGCTATGAATGGACACAACTTCCCGGTCATACGAAAGAAACACCAAAAGCCGGTACCGTCACGGCTTTGACCATCAACCAGGCCGACAATACCGCGTCCTTCGCCTATATCATCAAAGTGTATCCTCAGCAGGGCATACGCTCTTTCAATGAAGCGAAAGGTCTCGTGATGAACGATTACCAGGTACAACTTGAAACGGAGTGGATCAAACAACTAAGGGCAAAATACCCTGTATCAATTGATCAGTCCACACTAAGTGGACTGATCAGGTAACGCGAAGTATAAATTATCGTATTTCGCGTACGACATCAGCTACCATATGTGGTTTTCCCAATGTGTAATAATGCAATACAGGCACGCCATTTTTCTTCAGGTCTTTTGATTGTTCGAGCAACCAGCGTTTGCCCACTTCTTCCACATCCTGGTCGGTCTTGCACTTCTGGACCTCATTGGCAAGATCAGCCGGCAGGTCGATATGGAAAGTTTTTGGGAGAACGGTCAGTTGCTTCTTATTATAGATCGGCTTCAATCCGGGAATGATGGGCACGTTAATGCCGGCCTCGCGGCATGACTTTACGAATGCGTAATACTTTTCGTTATCGAAGAACATCTGCGTAACGATATAATCAGCGCCACAATCGACTTTTTCTTTGAGGTAACGGAGATCCGCCTGCATGTTTGGTGCCTCGAAATGCTTTTCAGGATAGCCGGCAACACCGATACAGAATTCAGTTCGTTGCTGGGTTCCTTTCAGGTCCTCTTCAATGTAAATACCGGCGTTGAGATTGGTCACCTGTTTCAGCAGTTCGCTGGCGTAACGGTGTCCTCCCGGTTCCGCATCAAATGTTGTTTCATTTTTTGCCGCGTCGCCTCTCAATACAAGTACGTTATCGATCCCAAGATAACGCAGGTTGATCAGCGCATCTTCCGTTTCGTTGATATTAAACCCGCCACAGATCAGGTGGGGAACCGTGTCGACGGTGTATTTGTTCATGATCGCAGCACAGATCGCCTCTGTTCCGGGACGCTTGCGGACAACTACTTTCTCAAAACTCCCATCTGCGCGCTTCTTAAAAATATGCTCACTGCGATGGTACGTAACATTGATAAAGGATGGTTTGAATTCCATCAGCGGATCCAGGTGCTTATACAATGCTTCAATTCCCTTGCCTTTTAACGGAGGCAATACTTCAAAAGAAACCAGCGTATCCTTCGCCTGATTAATGTGATCGATAACTTTCATAGATGTATTTAAGACGGCATTTCGCCGACCCACAAATCTAAGCTAAGAGGCAAAAGAGGAAAAGGAGTTATTTCGTTTTTTTTGAAGTTTTCCTCCTTTTGTCGCCTTTTCTGCCAATCCTCCTGATAAAAATGACAAAGATTACCCAAAACATCTTTTTCTCTTTTGCCTCTTTTGACTCTTAGCTTAGCTTTGCCGGATGTCAATAGCCATTTACGCAAAGGATCTTGTTAAGCGCTACGGTAAGCGGACTGTCGTGAACCATGTGAGTTTCGAGGTACAACAGGGGGAGATCGTAGGTCTGCTGGGACCGAACGGAGCGGGTAAAACAACCTCTTTTTACCAGGTTGTTGGTCTTGTTCGCCCGGACGAAGGTCATGTGTATCTCCAGGAAGAAGATATTACGGCACTTCCGATGTATAAAAGAGCGAAAATGGGGATCGGCTATCTTCCGCAGGAAGCGTCTGTTTTCCGTAAGCTGAGCGTGGAGGACAATATTGCCGCGGTACTGGAAATGACCAATCTCACCAAGGCGGAGCAAAAGGAAAGACTGGAGTCGTTGCTTGATGAATTCCGACTACATCACGTTCGTAAAAGCAATGGTGATGTATTGAGCGGAGGGGAAAGACGGCGAACAGAGATCGCGCGTGCGCTGGCGGTAAGCCCTAAATTCATTCTTCTCGATGAGCCATTCGCAGGCATTGACCCCATCGCCGTGGAAGATATCCAGGCGATCGTTGCACGGCTCAAATACAAGAATATCGGCATCTTGATCACTGATCACAACGTTACGGAAACTCTTTCGATCTGTGACCGGGCGTACCTGTTGATCGATGGAAAGATCTTCCAGCAGGGTACCGCCGAAGCACTGGCCGCAGATGAGCAGGTGAAGAAATTATACCTCGGCCGCAATTTTGAGCTGAAGCGGAAAGATTATCTGCACGAAGAAGCCTTCAAAGCAACTACCGCCGGAAGGCAGGCTACTGAACTCAACCCGGAAAAGGTAGTATTTGCTGTCGAAAATGCTCTTGCAATGATCAGCCAGGTACAGGATATCCCACCGGGCATCCAGGATTTTGCCGAACTCGAAAACTTTGGCCTGAAAGAGCTCTCCAATTTTCTCCCGGAATTAAAAGCAAGTCTGCTTCAATATGCTGGGAAGAAAGATATCGGCGAATTGAAATCTGCCGCGTCGACGCTGCCTCTGGTTGACCTTTCCAAGTACCGGCCGGCAAAAACGGAAAGGATTCCCGGAGAGGAAACGCCTACCGCTTTGGAGGAAGCCGTCATTGGCGAACTAGAAGAAGACCTCAGGGAAATCACGAATAAACTCAGGGACATAGTGATGATCGTTCAGAACACGGCAAAGGCCGGCAAGGGCTAGAACTATCGTCATTTAGTTCATCGAAAAACCATTTTCCTTATCTTGCCGGGTGATGAGCCTGCTTAGTCCCGCCATATCATCTCTTGCCCGTATGCGCCAGTGGCGTATAGAAGGATGGAAAACAAATCCTGCTGACTCACAACGTGAAGTACTCCAGGATCTCGTCACCTCTGCCCAATACACAGAATTCGGCCGCAAGTACAATTTTCATGAACTGTTCAATATACGGTCATTTAAACAGTCTGTGCCGGTACATGAATACAACGACCTGAAGCCTTATATCGAACGTATCATGCAGGGAGAGCAGAACATCCTGTGGAATACGCCCGTTTACTGGTTTGCCAAAAGCAGCGGCACCACCAGTGATAAAAGCAAATTCATTCCCATCAGCGATGAAAGTCTGGAAGATTGTCATTTCAAGGCAGCAAAAGATGTGTTGACGATGTATTATCAGTTCAATCCTGAGTCAGCTCTTCTGACAGGAAAAGGATTGGTACTCGGCGGAAGTCATAATATCAACCCGATGAACAATGATGCACAATACGGAGACCTTAGTGCCGTATTGCTGCAGAACACTCCATTCTGGGGGCACTGGCTTCGCACCCCGGACCTCAGCATCGCGCTGATGGATGAGTGGGAAAGTAAGATCGAAAAGCTGGCAGAAAGCACGATACACGAAAACGTGACTTCTATTTCCGGTGTTCCGACCTGGACACTTGTATTATTCAGGCGCATCCTGGAGATCACCGGCAAATCCAACATGGCCGAAGTATGGCCTTCTCTCGAGCTGTATATGCATGGCGGAGTATCCTTTACGCCCTATCGCGAGCAATTCAGACAACTCATTGGCAAAGACATCCATTACCTTGAAATGTATAATGCCAGTGAAGGGTTCTTTGCCGCCCAGGAAAAACCCGGTGATGACGGAATGCTGCTCTTCACCGATCATGGGATCTTCATGGAGTTCATGCCGGTAAGTGAATACGGTAAAAAATTCCCGAATACCATCGGCCTGCAGGATGTGGAGCTGAATAAAAACTATGCGCTGATCATCAGCACCAATGGCGGCTTATGGCGATATCTGCTTGGAGATACGATCAGCTTTACATCGCTTTCACCTTTCCGGATCAAAGTATCAGGCAGGCTCAAGCACTACATGAATGCCTTCGGCGAAGAAGTGATCGTGGATAATACCGATAAAGCAATTGCCACAGCCTGTGAAAAAACAGGCGCTGTGGTGAATGATTATACCGCTGCTCCCGTTTATTTCTCAAACGAATCAAATGGTGCGCATGAATGGCTCATCGAATTTGAAAAGGAACCAGCCGACATGGATGCGTTTATTCATGAACTGGATGCGTCATTGAAAAACATCAACAGCGATTATGAAGCAAAACGTCATAAAAACATTGCGCTTCGTGCACCCGTCGTTCATGCAATGCGAAAAGGGAGCTTTAATGAATGGCTGAGAAGCAAGGGGAAACTGGGCGGACAACATAAGGTACCGCGACTGAGCAATGAACGGGAATATGTAGACGCAATACTTTCGATGAAAGAAAGTGTTGTATTGAAATAAGTCAAAAATAAAATTCAAAAGAACCTTTACAATGAGGGGGTGTAATGCATCCGATAGATGACTACAAATTTTGACTTTTTAATTTTTACTTTTGACTTTGACTTCTGACTTAATACACTAAAACAATTAAATGAAACTGGTAGAAAACAAAGTAGCGATTGTAACAGGCGCCGCCCGCGGAATTGGTGAAGCGATCGCCCTGAAGTTTGCTCAGCATGGTGCTCATGTTGCCTTCACGTATGTGAGCGACAGCAGTAAAGAGAAAGCACTCGCACTGGAAGAAAAACTGAAAAGCCTTGGTGTAAAGGCTAAAGCATACCAAAGTAATGCCGGCGACTTTGCACAATGCGAGGCATTCGTGAATGATGTACTCAAAGAATTCGGCACAGTTGACATCTGCGTGAATAATGCAGGTATTTCCAAAGACAACCTGTTACTGCGTCTTTCGCCTGATCAGTGGGATGATGTGATCAAGGTAAACCTGAATAGTGTGTTCTATATGACGAAGCAGGTGATCCGCCCGATGATGAAGGCAAAGTCAGGCAGCATCATCAACATGAGTTCTGTGATCGGTGAAATGGGGAATGCTGGTCAGAGCAGTTATGCAGCCAGTAAAGCAGGTATCATCGGCTTTACCAAAAGTGTAGCGAAAGAATTAGGCAGCCGTAATATCCGTTGCAATGCTATCGCTCCGGGTTTTGTTGAAACGGACATGACCAGTTATTTGAAAGAAGGCGAAGCTGGTGACAAATATAAAGCGGGCATTCCTTTGGGAAGATTCGCATCAGCAGAAGATATTGCGAATACAACGCTGTTCCTGGCCTCTGATATGGGGTCTTATATTACGGGTCAGACGATCAGTGTGTGTGGGG